>NZ_JAWOVY010000015.1:0-113190 GCF_033340155.1 Vibrio sp. 1562 | reverse complement strand
AGGAGAGACTTGAACTCTCACACCTTGCGGCGCCAGAACCTAAATCTGGTGCGTCTACCAATTCCGCCACTTCCGCATCTATTCCTAACTGCTCTGATAAAAAGAACATTTAGGAATGGTGGCTACGACGGGATTCGAACCTGTGACCCCATCATTATGAGTGATGTGCTCTAACCAGCTGAGCTACGTAGCCAAAACCGTATTTTTTGTTCTCAACGCTTTGTTGCCTTGTCGTTGGGAACGGCGCGCATTATGCGAAGTTGAGTGAGATCCGTCAACAGTTTTTTTTAATAAATTTCGGAAAAAACCTCGTTCGCTTCCTTTTTAAACAAAGAGGCGTGTTTATGATCTAAAACTGGAAATAAATTAGCTTGCAGTTAGGTAATTTATTTTTGCTCATTTACTTAAGGTATTAAAAAAGCCAGCTTAGCAGCTGGCTTTTAGTGTAAATGAAGTGTTTAGAATTCATTCATTTAATTAAACATTGAAGCGGAAGTGTACAACATCACCATCTTTTACGATGTAGTCTTTACCTTCTAGACGCCATTTACCTGCGTCTTTTGCGCCATTTTCACCATTGAATTGGATGAAATCGTCGTAACCGACTACTTCTGCACGAATAAAGCCTTTCTCGAAGTCAGTGTGGATCTTACCTGCCGCCTGAGGTGCAGTTGCACCAACAGGGATTGTCCAAGCACGTACTTCTTTAACACCTGCTGTGAAGTAGGTGTGTAGAGTCAGTAGTTCGTAACCAGAGCGAATTACACGGTTTAGGCCCGGCTCTTCGATCCCCATATCTGCTAGGAATTCTTCGCGATCTTCATCTTCCAGTTCAGATAGTTCAGATTCGATAGCCGCACATACAGGTACAACGACATTGTTTTCTTTTTCTGCGAACTCACGAACCGCATCTAGATATGGATTATTTTCGAAGCCATCTTCGTTTACGTTTGCAATGTACATAGTTGGCTTCAGTGTTAGGAAGTTTAGATAGCCGATTGCTGCTAACTCTTCTTTAGATAGCTCAACCGTGCGTGCCATGCCGCCTTCAGTTAGTACTGGTAACAGTTTTTCTAGTACGGTTAGTTCAAATTTTGCGTCTTTATCGCCGCCTTTTGCCTTCTTCGCGTTACGTTGAATCGCTCGCTCACAAGAATCTAGGTCAGCCATTGCAAGTTCAAGGTTGATCACTTCGATATCTTCAATAGGTGAAACTTTACCTGAAACATGAACAATGTTTTCGTTTTCAAAACAACGTACAACGTGGCCAATCGCGTCTGTTTCACGGATGTTAGCTAGGAATTTGTTACCTAAACCTTCACCACGTGATGCACCAGCAACAAGACCAGCGATGTCCACGAACTCCATCGTCGTTGGAAGAACTCTCTGTGGGTTAACGATCTTAGCTAGTGCGTCTAGACGTAGATCTGGCACAGGAACCACACCAGTGTTTGGTTCAATGGTACAGAACGGGAAGTTTGCTGCTTCGATACCCGCTTTAGTTAGTGCGTTGAACAGAGTTGATTTACCTACGTTAGGTAGACCAACGATGCCACATTTAAAACCCATGATAGTAACCTTATTCAGCTTTGAACGTGTGGAGGCGATTTTGTGCTTTAGATAGGCCATCCTTAATCAGGATATCTAGACAACGAACAGCCTCATCAGCTGCTGCATCTAAAAGCTCTTGCTCTTTAGCTGGCGCTTTACCTAATACAAAACCCGCCACTTTATCTTTGTGTCCCGGATGACCAATGCCAATACGAAGACGATAAAAATCTTTGTTATTGCCCAGTTTGCTAATGGTGTCACGCAGACCGTTGTGTCCACCGTGACCCCCACCTTTTTTAAACTTAGCGACACCTGGCGGTAAGTCTAGCTCGTCATGAGCAACCATGATCTCTTCAGGTTTAATTTGATAAAATTTCGCAAGCGCTGCGATCGATTTACCTGATAGATTCATGAAGGTGGTTGGGATAAGCAAACGGAGATCCTGGCCATTGACCATAATGCGTCCTGTTAGACCAAAAAACTTTGGTTCGTTCTTCAGTGTAACGTTGTGAACGCGTGCTAATTCTTCTACAACCCAAGCGCCCGCATTGTGACGAGTTCTGGCGTATTCTGGTCCTGGATTAGCAAGACCAACAAGAAGTTTGATTTGTTGACTCAAGGTTAGGATCTCTCTGGAATCTCAAAAAGCGCAGTATGATAGCACAGAAAACTCGCGGTGGGCGACCAAGGGATTTTCTAGTTATCAGTACAAATAAAAAAACACCCCAAAGAGGGGTGCTTTTGAAATCAGTGTAACTGAAATGTTCGTATTAGTTGAACATTGCAGAGATTGACTCTTCGTTGCTGATACGACGAATCGCTTCAGCCAGCATGCGAGATAGGCTTAGTGTTGTCACTTTACCTGTTGCAGCCATCTCTTTAGACAGAGAGATAGAGTCAGTTACGATAACTTGGTCAAGAACTGAGTTCTTGATGTTATCCGCAGCGTTGCCTGAGAATACTGCGTGAGTAGCGTAAGCGAATACACGCTTAGCACCGCGCTCTTTTAGTGCTTCAGCTGCTTTACATAGTGTGCCACCTGTGTCGATCATGTCATCAACGATCACACAGTCACGACCTTCAACATCACCGATTAGGTTCATTACTTCAGAAACGTTTGCACGTGGACGACGCTTATCTACGATTGCGATGTCGATGTCGCCTAGTGCTTTTGCTGTTGCACGAGCACGAACAACGCCACCTAGGTCAGGAGATACCACTACAGGGTTATCTAGACCGCGAGCCTGCATATCTTCAAGTAGCACTGGCGTGCCGAAGATGTTGTCTACAGGTACATCGAAGAAGCCTTGAATTTGCTCTGCGTGTAGGTCGATAGTTAGAACGCGGTCAACACCAACGTTAGATAGGAAATCAGCAACAACTTTTGCAGTAATTGGCACACGCGCAGAACGTACACGACGGTCTTGGCGAGCGTAGCCGAAGTAAGGGATAACTGCAGTGATACGGCCTGCTGAAGCACGGCGCATTGCATCAATCATAACAACCAATTCCATTAGGTTGTCGTTAGTCGGTGCACAAGTGGATTGAATGATGAAAACATCGCTACCACGAACATTCTCATTGATTTGAACTGCAACTTCGCCATCAGAAAAGCGAGAAACAGATGCATCACCAAGAGAGATGTAAAGACGATCAGCAATACGTTGGGCTAGTTCAGGTGTTGCGTTACCAGCAAATAGCTTCATATCAGGCACGGTGGAAACCTCGGGTTTGCGTCCAGTTTAAATAGGTCGGTGTGAGGCTGATTGGTATTCAGCCAAAGTCTCTTTTAATGGCGAAATATTGCGCCCTTGAGCGATAAATGCCGAGACTTTATCAGAGAGTTGTGCAAGGATAGTTTCTGCTTCAGATTTGCTCGAAAATTCAGCAAAAACGCAAGATCCTGTCCCCGTCAATCTTGACGGCGCGTATTGTAGCAGCCAAGAAAGTTGCTTATCAACCTCTGGGTAGAGCATTCGTACAATTTTTTCGCAATCGTTTACGCTTGGCGTATTTAAAAGTGTTTCTAGATCTCGTTTTGGGGTGTTTCGCGTCAGATCTGGATGACAAAAAACGTCGACGGTTGCAATAGATACATTCGGTCTGACGACTAAATACCATTTTTCTTCGGGATAAGCAGGAGAGAGTTTTTCACCAACACCTTCAGCAAAAGCTGCAAATCCGCGCACAAATACGGGCACGTCTGCGCCTAGTTTTAAACCTATTTCAGCCAGTTCGTCGTCAGTTAGATTCAGTTGCCATAAGTAATTCAGTGCCACTAATGCTGTAGCTGCATTCGATGAGCCCCCACCAATGCCTCCACCCATAGGCAGCACTTTCTGTAGCTCAATATGCGCGCCAAAAGGGCAGTTTGAGTAAGTTTGAAGCGCGGTTGCTGCTTTCCAAATTAAATTGTCTTGAAGGGGCACACCTTCTATGTCTGGAGAAATCGTAATATCACCAGAATGGTTCGCTTGAATGGTGAGCTCATCGCCGTGATCGACGAATTGGAATAAGGTTTGTAACTCGTGGTAGCCATTCTCTGTACGGCCGTTGATATATAGAAAGAGATTCAATTTCGCTGGTGATGGCCAGCGTGTTGAAAGTTCAATCATTGGGTGATGTTCCATTTTGTGATCACTAGATTTATTTTGACATCAGCTGTGGTGAGTTTCAGCTTATTTGGCAGAGGGAGAGACTGTTCATGCCATTGAACGTCGCCATATCGTTGATATGCAATGCTCCAATCATTTAAACCAATTTGTTTGTTTAACGCTTGCAGTGTATTGGTTGGAGACAGTTGGAATTTGTCGGCATCGGTCGGTAGACCTAATAGCCAGTCAGGCATGTGATCGACGGGCATCATCAACCCTGTAAGACGGTAAATCAGCTGGTTAGCACTGCGAGAAGAAAGGACCTGATCATCGTAAGTTTCTACTGTGGCGCCTTGTGGGGTGATGGTGAGCTTTAATGCCGTTTGTCCGAGAATCGTTGTTAAACGCAACTGGCTTAGTGCTGAAGAATGTTTCCAGTAGAAGTTTAAATTTTGTCTTTGGTCTGGGCCAATATAACCAAGTTTCCCCGTTGCTTGAAAATCTTGGATGGTTTCGAGTCGCTGCTCATGAGCTTGCCATTCAACGCTGGTAACACTTTCAGGAACGGACGAACAACCAGCGAGCAGTAAGCTCGACAAGAAAAAAAGAATAAAGGAGCGTAACGTCATGTTTGATGGCTTATTAATCAGTTTCATCGGGAATCGCTCACAACTATAGCATTGAAAAGTCGCACTTAGGAAAACAAATCCGGCTTACCCTTTCAATAAATGCGTGCTTACAGTAAAATTCTGGACCTATTTTATAACCTATCCCAGAGATACCACGTTAGATGTCCTTGCTTGCTATTGGAATTAATCACAATACAGCGTCTGTCGACTTGCGAGAGAAGGTGGCGTTTGGTCCGGATAAACTCGGCCCTGCACTCGAGCAACTTAGAGAGCACGAAGCAGTTAACGGCAGTGTGATTGTTTCAACCTGTAACCGAACTGAGTTGTACTGCGATGTTAAGCAAGGAGCGCGAAACAAGTTGATCGATTGGCTTGCTCAATTTCATCAAGTGAGCCGCGAAGATTTAATGCCGAGTTTGTATGTTCATGAAGAGCAAGCAGCAATAAAGCATTTGATGCGCGTATCGTGCGGTCTTGACTCTCTGGTGTTGGGTGAGCCTCAAATTTTGGGGCAGGTAAAGCAAGCATTTTCTGACTCGCGAGATCATCAAGCCGTCGATGCCTCGATTGATAAACTGTTTCAAAAGACGTTCTCAGTCGCCAAACGGGTAAGAACAGAGACAGATATTGGTGGTAATGCCGTGTCCGTGGCTTATGCGGCATGTACACTGGCAAAACATATTTTTGAGTCGTTATCAGATTCAACCGTGCTTTTGGTTGGTGCGGGTGAGACGATTGAATTGGTCGCGAAGCATTTAGCGTCCAACGGTTGCACAAAAATGATTGTCGCGAACCGCACTAAAGAGCGCGCGCAAGGCTTAGCGGACCAATTTGGCGCAGAAGTGATCAGTTTGAACGAAATTCCTGAACATTTGGCGAAAGCGGATATTGTGATTAGCTCAACGGCGAGCCCATTGCCTATTATTGGCAAAGGTATGGTCGAAACGGCTCTAAAGCAGCGCCGGCATCAACCTATCTTGTTGGTCGATATTGCGGTGCCGCGAGATGTAGAGTCGGAAGTCGGTGAACTGAACGACGCATATCTGTATTCTGTTGATGACTTGCAATCTATCATCGACAGCAACATTGAGCAGCGTAAAGTCGAAGCGATTCAAGCTGAAGCGATTGTTAGTGAAGAAAGCGCTGCATTTATGACATGGTTGCGTTCACTGCAAGCCGTCGATAGTATTCGCGACTATCGCAAATCAGCCAACGAAATTCGTGAAGAGTTACTGAGCAAAAGTTTGCAATCTTTAGCGGCAGGCGCAGATCCGGAGAAAGTGCTGCGCGAGCTGAGTAATAAACTCACCAACAAACTGATTCACGCTCCAACTCGCGCATTGCAAAGTGCAGCAGAGCAAGGCGAACCAGCAAAATTAACGATTATCCGCCAAACACTTGGCTTGGATGATCTATAACTCACGCTTTTTATTAAGAAAACGACACTATGAAAGCCTCTATTCTGACTAAGCTAGAAACGCTAGTAGAACGTTACGAAGAAGTTCAACATCTTCTTGGTGATCCTGATGTAATTGGAAATCAGGACAAATTCCGTGCTCTATCAAGAGAGTACTCTCAGCTAGAAGAAGTAACCAAGTGCTTCCAAGCTTATCAACAAGCACAAGAAGATCTTGTCGCCGCTGAAGAGATGGCAAACGAAGACGACGAAGAAATGCGTGAAATGGCGCAAGAAGAAATCAAAGAAGCGAAAGCGACGATTGAGCGTCTTACTGATGAGTTACAGATTCTTCTTCTGCCAAAAGATCCGAACGATGATCGTAACTGTTTCCTAGAAATTCGTGCAGGTGCGGGTGGCGACGAAGCGGGTATCTTCGCGGGTGATCTATTCCGTATGTACAGCAAGTACGCAGAAAAGCGTGGTTGGCGTATCGAAGTGATGTCTTCTAACGAAGCAGAACACGGCGGTTACAAAGAGATGATCGCGAAAGTAAGCGGCGACGGTGCATACGGCGTGTTGAAGTTTGAGTCAGGCGGTCACCGTGTACAGCGTGTTCCAGCAACAGAGTCTCAAGGTCGTGTGCATACTTCTGCTTGTACAGTAGCAGTAATGGCGGAAATCCCTGAAGCGGATCTGCCAGAAATCAAAGCCGCAGACCTGAAAATCGATACGTTCCGTGCATCTGGCGCGGGTGGTCAGCACGTTAACACCACGGATTCTGCAATCCGTATTACCCACTTACCAACGGGTACGGTAGTAGAGTGTCAGGATGAGCGTTCACAGCACAAGAACAAAGCGAAAGCAATGGCGGTTCTTGCTGCTCGTATCGTTCAAGCGGAAGAAGAGCGTCGTGCCGCAGAAGTGTCTGATACACGTCGTAACCTTCTAGGTTCTGGTGACCGTAGTGACCGTATTCGTACCTACAACTACCCACAAGGTCGTGTGTCTGATCACCGTATCAACCTGACCATCTATCGTTTGAACGAAGTGATGGAAGGTGACCTGCAGAGCTTGATTGATCCTGTGATTCAAGAGCACCAAGCAGACCAACTTGCGGCGCTCGCAGAGAACGGCTAATCGATGAGCCAAGTTCAATCGATTGAGCAAGCACTGAAAAGTGCGACGGCGAAACTGGCAGAAGGCGGCAAAGAGTCGCCTTCTCTCGATGCAGCTGTACTCCTTTGCCATGTCCTTGGCAAACCACGAACTTACCTGCTGACCTGGCCAGAAAAAGCATTAGAAGCAGAGCAAAAATCTCAGTTTGACGCTCTACTTGAACGACGTTTAACTGGTGAACCCGTCGCTTATATTATTGGTGAGCGAGAGTTTTGGTCTCTACCGTTCAAAGTTTCTCCCTCTACCTTGATCCCAAGACCGGATACAGAACGTTTGGTCGAGGTTGCACTCGATAAAACCTACGAGCAAACTGGGCCTATTTTAGATCTTGGAACGGGTACGGGAGCTATCGCCATCGCGCTTGCATCTGAAATGCCAAAGCGTCAAGTGACGGGCGTAGACCTTAAGCAAGAAGCGAAAGCACTTGCAGAGTACAATGCTGAGCAGCTAAACATCAAAAATGTGACCTTTGCTCAAGGCAGTTGGTTTGAGCCTATTACAGAAGGTACGAAGTTTGCTTTAATTGTCTCCAACCCGCCATATATTGATGAAAAAGATCCACATTTATCCCAAGGTGATGTGCGCTTTGAGCCAAAATCTGCATTAGTTGCTAAAGAGAATGGCTTAGCTGATATTCGTTATATCTCGGATCTTGCTCGTCAGTATCTTGAAGTGGGCGGTTGGCTGGCATTTGAACATGGTTATGATCAAGGTGAGGCGGTGCGTGAGATAATGCGTGGCTTTGGTTACCAACAGGTCGTTACGGAAAAAGATTACGGTGGTAACGATCGAGTAACGCTCGGTTGTTTTGCCTGTTAATCACGGAAGTCAGCAAACACTAACTAAAAAGAGAAGAAAAATGTACGTAGCTCTAAAACACATACACTTAGTGACGATTGCGCTCAGCGCGACACTATTATCGATCCGATTCGTGTTAATGATGATGAACTCACCGAAGCGAAATAATCGCTTTTTGAAAGTGTTTCCCCACATCGTTGATACTGCATTGCTAGTGTCAGGTATCGCGCTTATTTTCATTACTGGTTTCATCCCGTTTACCGATGCCGCACCGTGGTTAACAAACAAAATCACCTGCGTACTGGCGTACATTGCGCTTGGATTCTTCTCATTGAAACTTGCGAAAAACAACCTACTGAAGATATTTGGCTTTTTCGGCGCATTGGGTTGGTTGGTCATGGCTGCAAACATTGCTGTGTCTAAGAGCCCTACGTTATTTGGATAGACGTCATGTTAGAGTTTTTTGACGAAGATTTTGACAATATACCGTTGGTGGAAGGTGCGCTTGAGCTCAACAAAGCGATTAACCCAGAAACCAAAGTACATTGGGCGAAACAAGAGTTAGAGCGTCTTTACAAAGATGCAGAAGCCACGCTTGTTCATGAAACCGATGAAGAGCAACGATTTGATGCATTCCTACGACTGTTTTTCCACGAGTGGGGGTTCAAAGGCGACGAGCAGGAATACTTTATTTCGGACAACAGCTTCATCGATAAAGTGTTGGAGCGCAGAAAAGGTATTCCTGTGAGCTTAGGTTCGATTTTGTTATACCTAGGCAAAAAGCTGGGGTTCCCGTTGAAGGGAGTTACTTTCCCTACTCAGTTCCTGTTAAAAGTCGACTGGATGCATAAGAAGCCAGACTACATCAACCCATTTAATGGTGAGTATGTAGGTGAAAGGATTCTTCAAGCTTGGCTTATTGGCCAGGAAGGACCGCTAGCTCAGCTAAAGCCTGAACATTTTGAGGAAGCTGACAACCCAACAATTATTGGTCGCTGGTTGGCGTTGATTAAAAGTGCGATGTTGCGCGAAGAGCATTATACGCTGGCATTACGTTGTACGAATCTTGCTCTAACGTTTGTGCCAGATGACCCATACGAAATTCGTGACCGTGGTTTTATTTTCCAACAGCTAGAGTGCCCTCAAGTAGCGGTATCAGATTTTCAGTACTTTATTGACCAATGCCCTGACGATCCGGCTTCTGAGCTACTAAAATCACAAGTTAATGTGATGAGTGAAACGCACGTCACACTTCACTAATTTTATCGATGTGCCGAACTGTGGCGTATCGTGGACAGAAAAAGAGAATCAAAATGGAACAGAAAATCGTTAATATCGGCGACATTCAGGTTGCTAACGACAAGCCATTCACCCTATTTGCAGGTATGAACGTTCTTGAGTCTCGTGATCTTGCGATGCAGATCTGTGAGCACTACGTAAAAGTAACGGAAAAACTTGGTATTCCTTACGTATTTAAGGCGTCGTTTGACAAAGCAAACCGCAGTTCTGTTCATTCATACCGTGGTCCAGGTCTGGAAGAAGGTATGAAAATCTTTCAGGAGCTGAAAGACACTTTTGGTGTAAAGATCATCACGGACGTTCACACTGAAGCGCAAGCTCAACCTGTCGCTGACGTGGTAGACGTTATTCAGCTTCCTGCATTCCTAGCTCGTCAAACTGACCTTGTTGAAGCTATGGCCAAAACAGGTGCGGTTATCAACGTGAAGAAACCTCAATTTATGAGCCCTGGTCAAGTGGGTAACATCGTTGAGAAGTTCGCAGAATGCGGTAACGACAAGATCATCCTATGTGAGCGCGGTTCTTGCCACGGTTACGATAACCTAGTTGTAGACATGCTTGGTTTTGGTGTGATGAAAAATGCTTCGAAAGGTAGCCCAATCATCTTTGACGTAACGCACTCACTACAAATGCGTGACCCATCAGGCGCAGCATCTGGCGGCCGTCGTGAGCAGACAGTTGAGCTTGCAAAAGCGGGTCTAGCGACAGGCATCGCAGGTCTATTTATCGAAGCGCACCCAAACCCAGACCAAGCGCGTTGTGATGGCCCATCTGCACTGCCTCTAGACAAGTTAGAGCCATTCTTAGCACAAATGAAATCGCTTGATGATCTAATCAAGAGCTTTGCAGATATCGATATCAAGTAAACGCCAGATGACTGGTGGTAACAAATACTATAGCCAACCGAGTGTTGGCTATTTTTTTATCTGAAAAACTGTAAATTCTCAAACTTGTTACTGATGAATTTGTTATTGCTAAACAATGCATCATAATTATTAAATCAATGTGTTAGGGTGCACGTGGTTTTCAAATAGATCGAATGCTTAAAATGTGCGTCAGTAATCCCAATAAGAAAAAGGTAAATAAATGAATCAGCGTCTGATGATCAAAACTGTTTTGAGTGCCGCTATCTTGGCCTCGTTAGCTGGGTGTGCTACGCAACCTGCACCAGAATGGAATGCCGATACAACCTATAAATTGACCGTGTTGCACACTAACGATCATCATGGTCGCTTTTGGCAAAATCGATACGGTGAATATGGCATGGCGGCGCGTAAAACGTTAATCGATGATTTGCGCGAAGAAATACAGGCTGAGGGGGGGAGCGTGTTATTGCTTTCTGGTGGTGACATCAACACAGGAGTACCTGAGTCTGATTTACAAGATGCCGAGCCGGATTTTAAAGGCATGAGCAAAATTGGTTACGATGCGATGGCTCTAGGTAATCATGAGTTTGATAATCCATTGGACGTGCTATTCAAGCAGCAAGAGTGGGCAAACTTTCCGATGTTGTCTGCCAATATTTACGATAAAAATACTGGCAAGCGTTTATTCCAACCATACGCGATGTTTAACAAGCAGGGCATTAAAATTGCGGTCATTGGTCTTACAACCGAAGACACAGCGAAACTTGGCAACCCTGAATTCATTGAACAAATTGACTTCCGTGACCCAAAAGAAGAAGCCAAGAAGCTGATTGCAGAACTGAAAGAAACAGAGTATCCAGATCTGATTTTTGCTGTCACGCATATGGGACACTATGAAAATGGTAATAGAGGCATCAATGCTCCTGGCGATGTGGCGTTAGCTCGTTATTTGAATGACGGCGATCTCGACATGATCGTTGGAGGACACTCACAAGAACCTGTGTGCATGGAAGGTCCAAACGTTATCAAAAAGAACTTTAAACCAGGTGATGAATGTCAGCCCGATAAACAAAATGGTACCTTTATTGTTCAGGCACATGAGTGGGGGAAATATGTGGGACGCGCCGATTACGAGTTTCGTAATGGCGAACTCTCGATGGTGAGCTACGATCTAATCCCTGTAAACTTGAAAAAGAAAGTTAAAGTTGATGGTCAGTCGCAACGAGTCTTGATCCAAGAAGAGATTAAACAAGACGAAATGATGCTTGAGTTTCTTCGTCCTTATCAAGAAAAAGGTCAGGGCAAACTAAACGTGAAGATTGCAGAATCTAACGGTAAGCTTGAGGGTGACCGCAATGTGGTTCGTTACCAGCAAACAAACTTAGGCCGATTAATTGCAACGGCTCACATGGAACGTGCGAAAGCAGATTTCGCCGTAATGAATTCTGGTGGTGTTCGAGATTCGATTGCTGCGGGTGATATTACTTATAAAGACGTGCTCACTGTTCAGCCATTTGGCAATATGGTTTCTTACGTTGATATGACGGGTAAAGAGGTATTAGATTATCTAAATGTCGTTGCAACTAAGCCTGTTGACTCTGGTGCTTATGCACAGTTTGCCGGCATTGCGATGAGTATCAATAATGGTGAGGTAACCAATGTGTTTATTGGTAATAAGCAACTTCGCTTAGATGGTAATTACCGCTTTACCGTACCAAGCTATAATGCTGCTGGTGGAGATGGTTACCCTAAAATCGACGATCATCCAGGGTATGTAAATACAGGTTTTACCGATGCTGAGGTTTTGAAGGATTATTTAGAAACACATAGCCCTATTGATGTTAATGAGTATGCCCCTTCAGGTGAAATCACGTATTTAGTTGATACGGCGATTGATCAGTAACCCAACAGAGAAAAAGCGATTGACTCAAACTCGCTGATATCATTAACTAAAAGCGCAGATCCAATTCAATCTGCGCTTTTTGTTTTTATGAGGAGAATCTTGATGACTCCGGCCATTAATCTTGCGAAAAAGAAAAAAATTCCACACACGATTCATCAGTATGAGCATGACCCTAGAGCCGATAGTTATGGCTTGGAGGCTGCTGAAGTACTGGGGCAGGATCCGAAAACAGTATTTAAAACCTTGCTGTTCTGCTTGAACGGGGAGCCAAAGAACCTTGCGGTTGCGATTATCCCTGTTGACCAAAAGCTGAACCTAAAACTGGCGGCGAAAGCAGCGAAGGGCAAAAAGGCCGATATGGCTGATCCGGAAATCGCCCAAAAGACCACAGGTTATGTCGTTGGTGGAATTAGCCCACTAGGGCAGAAGAAAGCCTTACCTACTTTTTTGCACGAAAGCGCAGCAGAGCAAGACAAAATCTGTGTGAGTGCTGGTAAACGTGGTTTAGAAATTGAGTTAGCCCCGAGAGATTTGCTGAGCTTAACTCGTGGTCAGTTTGCACCTCTTTGTTTGTAAACTCATGACAAATAAAAAGGACGCTCATGAGCGTCCTTTTTTGATCTTGCCTGTCAGTGAAGCGTTACTTCTTCAGACTCAATGTACCACCAGTGCGTTTAGCTGGTTTGCTTGGTTTCGCGGCATTTGGGTTCATGTAATGCTGCTTAGGCTTACTCAGTGATTGAGGCTTGTTTGCTGAATGCGTATTGCTCGATGCATCTGGTTTACGGTGCGATTTACCATGCTCGCCTTGCGGTCTGCTGCGTTCACCTTGTGATTTCGCTTTGTAATGTTCTTTAGCTGGACGTCCGCCTTCATCATCACGCTGACGACGCTTTTGTTGACCTTTTTTCGAGTTTGGTGCATGACGGAATTCATCAGCATTGTTACCGCGGAAAGTTCGTGTCTTCTGGTTACGACGAGCAGTAGAATCTTGGTTTTCTTCACGGCTATCAAACAGCTTCGCGTCGGTCGCTTTACGAATGTTGCGACCTCTAGAGTCTGTTTTTGATGCTTCTTCTGTACCTACCGAGCCTTCACACATTGCTAGGATCTCTGCCACTTCTTCGTCACTTAGATAACGCCATTTCCCATTGGGAATACCATCAAGAGAGATATTCATGATGCGTACGCGACGCAGCTTGAATACTTCATAGCCCAGCGCTTCACACATGCGACGGATCTGACGGTTAAGTCCTTGAGTGAGCACAATACGGAAAGAGAATTTAGTTTCTTTCGTTACCTTACAAGGTAGGGTGACTGTGTCGAGAATCTTAACGCCACTCGACATCTGTTTGAGAAACTCGCCTGTAATTGGCTTGTCCACGCGTACGACGTACTCTTTTTCGTGGCTGTTGCCTGCGCGAAGGATTTTGTTCACGATGTCGCCATCGTTGGTCAAAAAGATCAGACCATCAGAGGGTTTGTCTAAGCGGCCGATCGGAAAGATACGTTTTTGGTGGCCGATGAAATCAACGATGTTTCCAGGGACGTCTCTCTCAGTTGTACAGGTGATGCCTGTTGGTTTATTGAGAGCGATATAAATCGGCTTCTCTTTTGCTGCCACTGGCTTACCATCCACACAAACATCATCACCAGGTAGCACTTTTGTCCCCATTTCAGGTTTGTTGCCATTAATGGTGACACGGCCTTGCTCAATCAGTCTGTCTGCTTCACGGCGTGAGCAAAACCCCGTTTCACTGATGAATTTATTTAATCGTTTAGCGTTGTCTTGTGACATTTTTGTCTCCTAACGTTTCACAACGGCGAATGAAGCTCCCTTCCTTTAAGGGGAAGGAAGAATAAGGGCGGGCATTCTAGCATTAGGGTGAAATTTAGCCTAACCGTTTTTGGTGACGTTCGCGGGTTTCTAATTTCTTTTCCGCACTTTTTCTAAGTAGGACGTAAACGGCTCCAGTTCCACCGTGAAAGCGTTGCGCACTATGGACGCATTGGACTTCCTTTATTTGTCGTAGCCAACTGCTAACAAAGCTTTTCATCATTGCAGGTGGATTTGAGCGTTCTCCTCGACCATGGACGATAACGACCGTTCTAATGTCCATTGATAGGCATTGCTTTAAAAACGTCACGACTTCATCACGTGCTTCTTTCAATGTTTTACGGTGCAAATCCAAGCGAGCTTGGATTGGATACTTACCAAGGCGAAGTTTGCGGTAAACCCCGTCCTGTACACCATCACGTTTGAACTCAACAAAGTCCTCTGGCTTGAGCATTTCAGCGTGATCAAGTGATAGGTATTCTGGGTCATCTTCCGTTAACCAGATTGCTGCTTCGCGTTTTGCGAGCTGTGCTTCTGTTACTTGGTGTACTTTTTTGTGTTCGGTGGTGTCTTGAGTGATTGGCTTTACATCGCCCATCATCTGTTGAAATAGATCAAAATCGTCGTCGTGAGACATAGCAGTAATCTCATTAAGAACAGGGAAGAATAATAGGATTATATCAATGAGTGGTGCATTGAGATCAAATAAAAAACCGGAGTAGGCAAGTAACCGACTCCGGTGCAAAGCGTTTCTAGAGCTAAGCGAGATCTAGTGAGGAGATTTGTCGTTCATGATCTTGTATATGAAGAAACCGCCGTAAAATAACATCAGACCAATTGCCCCAAAAATTACTATCATTGACGATAGACCCACTGCATTACCAAATAGGAGATCAAGCCAAAAGTCCATACGTTTCCTCCAAGATGTTCCCGACAGGAATAAACTAAATGGCGGTGTCTTGTTGCACACTGATCTGGATCAATTATGTTGCTAAGGTTAATAAACTGTATTTTGTTGTGAGTTATCAGTCACATTTTACGTGCTAGTGTTCAGTTATTCATCAAACGAATTAAGACCTAAGGTTTTTTTGTAAAAAGCACTTGCGCCACAGTTCAGAATCCGTAATATACGCATTCGTTGACGGGGACAATTCCTCAGTTAAACATCTCGGTGAATAGCGCAGCTTGGTAGCGCATCTGGTTTGGGACCAGAGGGTCGGGGGTTCGAATCCCTCTTCACCGACCACTTTTAGAAAGCCTGCTCAATGAGCAGGCTTTCGTCGTTTTTAGCGCTAGTAATTTTAGACTTCAATAGTATCGAATCAAATTGGGGTTCGCCTGATGTTCGAATATGGCACTTCACCGACACGTATTGAGAGGAAGGCTCTACAGAAATGTAGGGCCTTTTCATTTTTTAGAGTGAGTAAATTTATTACTTGATGTCACACGAGATAGTATTGATAGGAGTTTCAGAAGTAGTGAAGCAGACATAAGCGGTCTTTGGGTGATTTGGACCAATCTTGACGTAACCCGCTTTTAAATCGTCTTCATCAAACGTTACTGAGTGAGATTTGCTTGTATTTCCATCATAGTAAACCGCTTCAAAGCCTTGGTTCATCATATGTGCAACGCGATTTCGAGTGTGGGCTGTTGAAAACGTGATGTTCGCGCAACGCATCATTGGTTTTTCGGTAATAAGAAATTGACCACTCTCTTTATCTAAAACACCGCCTTTTACTTCCGGAGTTATATCAATAGCTTGAAAAGCTTCTACGTTGCATGGCGGTTTAGCATAAGACAGCGAAGAAGTGAGCATAATTCCAATCGTGTATAGGAATAAATATTTAAATTTCATATGAGTTGTTTTGTATCCACTTAGCTTAACGGCGTTTTATAAGAAAGTTTGAATGAATTTTAAATGGTTGTATTTAAATAATTATATTTAAATGGCATTTTTCAAACAATCACTAGATATCACAATTTGCTTGGCGCGTCTTACCCAGTGGTTTGATGTTAAATCCCCGATTTTTAAGCAGTTCAATCAGGTTATCTTTACCTACTAAATGCAAGCCACCAACAACAACGGTGTAACGACCCGATTGCTGAGGTAGAACACTGCCAGTGTCGAGTTTTTTAGCCCAATCTCGATTACGCTCGTATAAAAAGGCTTGGTTAAACTCTTCTGTTGTATGATCGGTCAAAGAGGCTTCGACCAACATGCTACCATCACCACTCTTCCAACTCTCTATCAAGCATTGAACCAACTCTTCTCCGCCATCATATTCTTCAATTGATGAGAGAAGTATCTCTTTACCGCCTTCTGATTGACCTGCGATTAAATCGATTTGGAATTGCACGGACTCTAGTGGAATGACCGGGATTTGCTTTTTATCAGCGAGTCCTATTAAGTGCATGTCGACCCCTTTATCAGAGACATACCCCAGTTTGTTGACTAAAGCGAGTTGGATGGTGAATGCGGCCATCCAAGGTGGGGAATTTAGGAGTTGAGTTTCTGGCAAACCTAAATCTTGGGCAATTTCAATTAAGTGGCGACGTTGAGCTCTGTCTAAAACATCTTTAGAAAGAATGGTTGTTTGTGGGTAAACCAAGCCTTCAGAATTCCTGACGTCTGCTTCAATAATCAACCCTGTGCTTTGGCTTAAATGCTGGATGACCGTTCTAGGGAGTGGGTACATCGTTTTATCCCCCACATGTACCGAGCCAATAATCATAAGTTCGGTTTCCCCTTTTTTTGCTAACCAATGCTGTGGCTCTGCATAAGATGAAAAAGGAGTCAAAGTAACAAGTAGAGATGATATGAGCGTCAAGAGACGAAACATAGAATGGTCCTCAGATAAGATACCTTTAAACTTTATACGCAAAATAGCGTGAGGTTAAGTGCAATTTCTCCAGTGGGGTATTCGACAAAATCGTCATTTCTAAAAATATTGACGAGTTTTGACGACGAATAAATGAGAGTCACTTCACGAAAGGTAAATAGGTAATTCGCTTACTAATGGCTCACAAAATAATTAGGCGTGATCCAAATCTTACAAAATCAGTCGTAACTCATGAATATAAGTGACCTAGATCGCAGCAAACTCGTCAAAACAAGTTGTTCGATTTTGACGTGTATTGTAACTCCATGAAAATTAGGTTTTTATTATTTTTTCTGAGTGTCATTTTTTGAACTGGATCACTTCCTATTTCTATTTATTTTACGCTTAGAAATAACAGGTTGTATGTTGAATGTAACGGTTAGGCACCTCGCATTTGAGGGGCCGAGATTTTTATCATTGTCGTTTTGAACCACTGACTTTTTTGGGGAAGTAAGATGTTTAAACCTAGTCTGATTGCTGTTTCTGTTATCACTACATTAGCAGGTTGCTCTGCGCTGCAAAGCTCTGAACAACAAGTTGTAAATTCGTTGGCTAATAATCTTGATATTCAATACCAAGTGTTGACTAACCACGGTGCAAACGAAGGTCTTGCTTGTCAGGACTTAGGGGCTGAGTGGGCGTCTTGTAACAAGGTAAACATGACGCTGGTTAACCAAGGTGAAGCGGTTGACTCAAAAGATTGGGCTATTTACTTCCATAGCATTCGTCTGATTCTGGATGTTGAAAACGAACAGTTTAAAATCTCTCGCGTAACGGGTGATCTACACAAACTAGAACCAACAGATAAGTTTGATGGTTTTGCTGCGGGTGAAGAGGTTGTGCTTCCTCTTGTTGCTGAATACTGGCAGCTATTTGAAACTGACTTCATGCCAGGCGCTTTCGTTGCTGCACCAAATGCAGAGCCTAAGATGATCGCTTCTCTTAACACAGAAGACGTTGCATCTTTCGTGACTGGCCTTGAGGGTAACAACCTAAAACGTACGCCAGATGACAACAACGTATTTGCGAGCGCTGTGTCTCGTTTCGAGAAGAACGAAGATCTAGCAAAACAAGACGTATCAACCACGTTACTACCAACGCCAATGTCTGTTGAAGCAGGTAAAGGTACGGTAGATATCGCGGCGGGTATTGCGCTGCCTAAAGACGCATTCGATGCGGCTCAATACGCAGCAATTCAAGGTCGTGCAGAAGTGGTAGGTGTGGATGTTCGTGGTGATCTTCCTGTAAGCATCACTGTTGTTCCTGCAGACTTCACCGGTGAATTGGCAAAATCTGGTGCTTACGAAATGAGCATCAAAGGCGACGGTATTGCGATTAAAGCGTTTGACCAAGCAGGTGCTTTCTACGCAGTACAATCTATCTTTGGCCTGGTAGATAGCCAAAATGCTGATTCTCTACCACAACTGTCTATTAAAGATGCGCCGCGTTTTGATTACCGTGGTGTGATGGTGGACGTGGCTCGTAACTTCCACTCTAAAGACGCGATTCTTGCAACGCTTGACCAAATGGCCGCGTACAAGATGAACAAACTACACCTTCACCTAACGGATGATGAAGGCTGGCGTTTAGAAATCCCGGGTCTGCCAGAGCTGACTGAAGTGGGTGCTAACCGTTGTTTCGATTTGGAAGAGAAAAGCTGTTTACTGCCTCAGCTTGGCTCAGGTGCAACGACAGACAACTTTGGTTCTGGCTTCTTCAGCAAAGCAGACTACGTGGACATCTTGAAGTACGCGAAAGCGCGTAACATCGAAGTGATTCCTGAAATCGATATGCCAGCACACGCTCGTGCAGCAGTGGTATCAATGGAAGCACGTTACGACCGTCTAATGGAAGAAGGTAAAGAAGCAGAAGCGAACGAGTACCGCCTGATGGATCCTCAAGATACATCGAACGTAACGACGGTTCAGTTCTACAACAAGCAAAGCTTCATCAACCCATGTATGGAATCTTCAACTCGCTTTGTTGATAAAGTGATTTCAGAAGTAGCAGCAATGCACCAAGAAGCGGGCACGCCGCTAACAACATGGCACTTTGGTGGTGACGAAGCGAAGAACATCAAGCTAGGCGCTGGTCTGCAAGACATCAACGCAGAAGACAAAGTAAGCTGGAAGGGTAACATTGATTTGTCTAAGCAAGACAAGCCATTCGCACAGTCACCACAATGTCAGACGTTAATTGCAGACGGTACGGTAAGCGATTTTGCTCATCTACCAAGCCACTTTGCAGAAGAAGTGTCGAAGATGGTGGCAGAGAAAGGCATTCCAAACTTCCAAGCTTGGCAAGATGGCCTTAAGTACAGTGAAGGTGAGAAAGCGTTCGCAACAGAAAACACGCGTGTTAACTTCTGGGACGTTCTTTACTGGGGTGGCACATCATCAGTGTACGAATGGTCTAAGAAAGGTTACGACGTTATCGTTTCTAACCCAGACTACGTATACATGGACATGCCGTACGAAGTTGACCCGAAAGAGCGTGGTTACTACTGGGCGACGCGTGCAACAGATACTCGTAAGATGTTTGGTTTTGCACCAGAGAACATGCCTCAGAACGCAGAAACCTCTGTAGACCGCGATGGTAACGGCTTCACTGGTAAAGGTGAAATCAAAGCGAAACCTTTCTATGGTCTATCAGCACAGCTGTGGTCTGAGACAGTACGTAACGACGAGCAATACGAGTACATGGTATTCCCTCGCGTACTGGCAGCCGCTGAACGTGCATGGCACCGTGCTGATTGGGAAAACGACTACAAAGTGGGTGTTGAATACTCGCAAAACTCTAACCTAGTAAACAAAGCTGCGCTAAACCAAGACTACAACCGCTTTGCGAACGTACTTGGCCAACGCGAACTGGCTAAGCTAGAAAAAGCGGGTATCGACTACCGCCTACCTGTACCAGGCGCGAAAGTTGAAGAGGGTAAACTGGCAATGAACGTTCAGTTCCCGGGTGTGAAGCTTCAATACTCTCTAGACGGCAAGAACTGGCTAACTTACGCAGATAGTGCTCGTCCAAATGTGAAAGGTGAAGTGTTTATCCGTTCCGTGTCAGCAACCGGTGAGAAAGCAAGTCGAGTGACCAGCGTGAAATAACTCAATTCTTGTAAGTTAATTTTTTGGCAAAGCCTCAACATCATGTTGGGGCTTTCTTTATTTTTTGAGGAAATTAAGCGTGATCGATGTCTAATTATTTTTCATTGATAAATAAGTTTTTGGTTGCAATGGTCAAGGTTATTGTGAACTGGATCGACTTAATCTGCTAAATATCAATAAACAACCTGTTTATGATCACACTTCTATTTTTTGAATAATTTTATAAAAATACGATAAGTGCCTGTATTTCCCATGTTTTTATCAGGGTTGTTGAGCTTCGGTTTGAACAAGATCACTTTTTAAAATGTTTTATTTTCCATCGCGAATTAATTAAAACAATATTGCGAACGCCAAGGAGGCACATTCCAAAGTTTGCGATAAAAGGGAAGAGATGCCCTCTAAAACTATCGCATAACGTGAATAAATAAAGGCAGTAATTATGAAAAACATTTTTGCACTGAGTGCTCTTTCTCTCGCTTTCGCTTCTAGCGCTTTTGCTGGTTCTTCTTACGTAACAGGTAATGTTCAATTCCACGATGATGGTCGAATTCATGGTTCGGACGTTACGTCTACACTGGAAGCTGGTCATACTTTTGATAACCAATTCGGCGGCTTTACGGTTTACACCGAATTTGATGGTATTCAGTTGGGTAAACTGGAAACAGAAAACGGTGGCGCAGGTAACACAACACCAGCAATCACTGTGGGTGGTGAGCAGTCATTTAATATTACCGATCATTTATGGGTTGCCGCGGGTTACCAACACCTGTTCTCTGCTGGCGAGAATGTACAGTACCGTCCATTGGTTAAGATCGGTTACAACTTCGATAACGGCATCTCCTTAAGTAACCGTACTCGTGCGCACATTGATGCGACAGACGCAGATGCGGATACAGATTACCGCATGGACAACCGCATCGGTTACGTGATGAATGAGGATGTGACGCTAAGCTACAACAACGTCTACATGATTGAAGCGGAAACCATGGACCACGAGCTTCGTGCAACGTGGACTCGTAAAGGTGTTCAACCTTACTTTGAGTTCCGTAGTCAAGCACACGGTGCAGAAAACGCGAGTGGTGACAGCCTAGTGAATAACGCTTTTGTATTTGGTGCCTCTTACGG
The DNA here is from genome assembly GCF_033340155.1 of Vibrio sp. 1562. Taxonomy (NCBI): domain Bacteria; kingdom Pseudomonadati; phylum Pseudomonadota; class Gammaproteobacteria; order Vibrionales; family Vibrionaceae; genus Vibrio; species Vibrio sp. 1562. The sequence goes on along the minus strand of NZ_JAWOVY010000015.1, from coordinate 92,027 downwards.
CTTCTAATTTTATATTTGTCTTAACTGTCCATTAAGAAAAAGCCCAGCGGTTTATCTCGCTGGGCTTTGTTTTTATTGGTCGTTGCCTTCGTGGTGGCTATATTCGAACACTTGGCCTTTTTCGTTAAAGGCGTAAACGGTGTAGCTGTCTTTTTTGTCGCCATATTCCATACCAGGGGAGCCCATTGGCATGCCCGGTACTGATAGGCCTTTTGCGTTACGTGGTGGATTTTTCAAAAACGCTTTAATGTCTTCGGCTGGAATGTGACCTTCGAACAGATAGCCGTTGATCTCTGCCGTGTGGCAAGAGTAAAGCTGTTCGTTCTTGATGCCTAGATCGCGTTTGATGGCGTTCATGCCATCGTGCAATTTTTCTTCGACCGTAAAGCCGTTCTCTTCCATGTGTTTTGTCCATTCTCCACAACAGCCACAGTATGGCGATTTATGGTTAATGACATCGGCTGCCAATACGTTGGCGGACACGGTCGCAAGCATTGCAAAGGTCAATAGTTTCAACTTCATAATACCCTCAAAAAGAAGTGGTTATTTTACTGAAAACAGTCGTAGTCGATTTGCATTACTAACGACAGTAATTGAAGACAGTGCCATTGCCGCTCCTGCGACAACAGGACTGAGCAAAAATCCAAACGCTGGATAAAGCACACCAGCGGCAACTGGAATACCCAACGAGTTGTAAACAAAGGCTCCAAATAGGTTTTGCTTCATGTTCTTAAGTGTAGCGCGAGAGAGTTCAATCGCATGTACTACCGCCATTGGTGACGTGTTCAGGATGGTCATTTGCGAACTTTCAATGGCGACATCACTGCCGCTACCCATAGCAATACCGAGGTTGGATAACGCGAGAGCAGGGGCGTCGTTAATGCCATCCCCCACCATTGCCACGACATGTCCTTGAGATTGAAGTTGCTCAATGTGCTGAGCTTTCTCATCTGGCATTACTTGGGCAATCACTTCATCAATACCAAGTTCTTGGCCGATAGCATTGGCAACGTGTTGGTTATCGCCCGTCAGCATTACCGTTTTGATGCCTTGCGATTTTAATGCAGAGAGCGCTTGTTTCGCATCTGATTTGATCGGGTCGGCAATGGCGATCAGACCGATCAGTTCGCCGTTCAATGCCACAGCTACCGGAGTCCACGCATTTTTTGCGCATTCATCGATGGCAGATTTTAGTGCGCTAGTCTCGACGTTCTCTGCTTGCATAAATTGAAGCGAACCAATGAGCAGCGGTTTATCTTGATACGTCGCCAAAATGCCGCGCCCGCGAACGTTCTCAAACTTGTCTAATGAGACATCCTTTGCGTCGTGTCGTTTGGCGTAATCACATACCGCTTTTGCCAGTGGGTGCTCAGACTGACGCTCTGCTGCATACGCTAAAGCCAATAGATCTTCTTGGCTGGTGGCGTGAGTAAACACTTGCTGAACGCTAGGTTTACCTTGGGTAAGCGTGCCAGTTTTGTCGAATACAATCGTGTCGACTTTGCTTGCCAATTGAAGGGCGTCGGCGTCTTTGATCAGAATGCCGAGCTCTGCGGCTTTACCCACTCCCACCGTGACAGAAAGTGGGGTTGCTAAGCCTAGAGCGCAAGGGCAGGCGATGATCAGGACGGTTGTGGTGACCACCAGCATATAACTCGCTTTTGGCTCTGGGCCAACGGCAAACCAAACGAGTGCGGCCAGTATTGCTATGCCAACAACGACAGGGACAAACACCGATGAAATCTGGTCTGCCAGTTTCGCGATGGCTGGCTTACTGCTTTGCGCTGTGCGCACCATGCGGATGATACGAGCCAGCATGGTATTTGCGCCAATGCCCGTTGCCTCAATGACTAATCCACCATCGGTATTTAATGTCCCAGCAGACACTTGAGCCTCTTGCGCTTTTAACACTGGTACTGGTTCACCAGTGAGCATCGACTCATCAATGTATGATTCACCTTGAATCACAACACCATCAACAGGCACTTTCTCGCCTGGTTTGATACGCAGTTTCATGCCTAGCGTGATTTGCTCAACCGCGATTTGTTGATCGCCTTGTTCCGTGATTACCGTAGCTTGCTGAGGTTGCAGGTTAATCAGAGCTTGCAATGAGCGTGTTGTGTTTGCTTTGGCTTTTGCTTCTATATAGTGACCAAGAGAAATTAAGCCGATGATCATTGCACTCGCTTCAAAGTACACGTGGCGTGAAGCAAGAGGGAACCAGTCTGGGAAAATCACCACAAGCATCGAATAGAACCACGCTGCGCCAGTACCGAGCGCGACTAACGTGTCCATGGTGGCGCGCTTGTGAGTAGCTGCTAACCAAGCGTTACTGAAGAAGTGTTTCCCCGCTGTGGCAAGAAGGAGTAAACATACGATACCGATCGCGCCCCAAGCTAATTGGTCGTTGGTGTTGCGAATCATCATATTGCCGCCAGCAACGCCCCAAATCATTAAAGGGGCACCGACGACAAGGCCAGCAATAGCATCCAGTTTGAAGCGTTTTTGCTGCTGACGTTGTTGCTGAGCTTGCTTTTCTTGCTGGGTTGCGGCGCCTTGTAGGATCTCTGCTTGGTAACCGGCTTGTTTTACCGATTCAACAATTGCGTTAAGGAGGTCATCAGAGTCTTGGCTTGCGAATATTAGTGCGCTTTGTTCTGCAAGGTTGACCTGTGCTTTCTCAACGCCTTCTACGTTAGTAAGTGCTTTCTCTACTGAAGATACGCAACTCGCACACGTCATGCCTTGAATCAGCATTTGCAATTGAATACTCGCTGGTGGCACCTGCGTATCTTTAATATTGCTTTGCTTTTCTACCTGTTCGGTCTCTGGTGAGCTTTCGTTCTCTACTTCAACAGAATCAAGGTTGGCGGTATAGCCGAGTGTTGCTATTAAGTCGATCACTTGTTGCTCGGAGAGGAGGGTACGAATCTCTAAGTGCGTTGTTGAAGCCTCAAAAGAAATAACGTCTTGATTAGATTCTAATAAAGATGAAAGTTTTTTGACGCAACCGCCACAGCTTAAGCCTGAAAGGTTTAGTTCGTAGTGATTTCCTGCTTGGTAACCAAGAGATTCAATCGACGAGACGAGCTCTTTAAGAGAAGACTCGGTTTTGACCTCTACTTGCGTCGGGGACAAATTGAGGATCTCCACATCGTGATTCGCATGTAAAGCATTCTCAACTTTTCTCGCACAGCCCATGCAGTTGAGCCCTGATAAAGGTATAACTAACTGATACATAATCTGCACCTCAATAGTAGTGATGCTATGAGCTTAAACCTTCCTGCAAGGGTAAGGTCAATACCCATTTGCTACTCACAACAATTTCGTCAAAATCTCTCGAATCCCACAAGTGCACGGTCATTTTACTTGCGAGTGATCTCAAGGTTTTTTCTCTTTGAATATAAAGTTCCGTTAAAACACCTAAAAGATGAATGAAGTCGCTCACGTTTTTTAGATGCTCTCAATGTCAGTTCAGTGTCAAAACGTACTTTTAACGTTTTTTATTTTTTATATTTGATTTTAACTAATTGTTTTTTATTGATTTATTTTATTTTTGATCTTCTCATTTTGAAGCCGCTCAGATTGCTGTAGGGAAAGTTTTTTAGTGCGAAAAAAGTTTGTCATATTTGCCCCGTCCAAACACTGTTTCAAGTTCCTGCCATGTCCTAGTTAGTGAATTTGAAAATGGAAAAAACTAAAAATATAGGGGTTTATAATGTCTTACCTAAAGAAAAGCCTACTTGCCACGGCAATTACCGGCATGATGTTCAGTGGTGTTGCATTTGCTGATGGTGCAAACAGTGACGCAGCAAAAGAGTTTCTAACCAAAGATTCATTTTCTTATGAAGTTTACGGGATCATCGCGATGCAGGCCGCGTACCGCGATTACGATTCTGGCAGCAAAGCAACGGACGATGACTTGGGTGGCATGCAGCTAAACAACGAATCTCGTATCGGTTTCCGTGGTAAGAAACAATTTGCTAACTTCGACCCTACTTTTATTTGGCAAATCGAAGGCGGTTATGTAGACCCTAGCTTTGGTGGCGAGGGCGCAGGTCTTGGTGAACGTGACACATTCGTCGGTTTTGAAAGTGCATCTTGGGGGCAAATTCGCCTGGGTCGCGTTTTGACACCTATGTACGAATTGGTTGACTGGCCAGCATCTAACCCTGGCCTGGGCGATGTATACGACTGGGGTGGTGCTATTGGTGGCGCCAAGTACCAAGACCGTCAATCAAACACTATCCGCTGGGACTCTCCAATGTTTGCTGACAAATTCTCCCTAGATATCGCAGCTGGTGCAGGTGATAAAGCAGGTCTAGGTGAAGGGGATGACTACTGGGGTGGTATCGCTGCACACTACAAAATTGGTCCTATCCAGTTAGATGCGGCATATGAAGGTAACCGTAATATCAAGATGGAAAGCCAAACGTGGGAAAACAACACGTACTTGGTAGGGGCACAAGGCTGGTTTGATAACGGAATCTCTTTCTTCGCGCAATACAAATACATGGAGGCGGACGCAAGCAATGGTGTGAGTGAAAAGCAAGATGCAATGTCTGCCGCTATCATGTACACCACGGGTGATTGGCAATACAAACTGGCTTACGCCGCTAACTTTGATCTAGAGCGTGATGGTAAGAAAATTAACGATACAGCGGATGATGTGTTATCAGCACAAGTTATGTATTTCGTAGACCCATCGGCAGTGCTGTACGTGCGTGCTCGTACTCTAGATTTTGGAGACGGTGCGTCTCAATTAGATAAACCAACAGAAGCACGTTGGAAGTCTGCTGACTACGACGAGTTCTCTGTAGGTGTTGAATACTACTTCTAATTAAAGAAGCAGCTAAAAGGGCGGAAACGCCCTTTTTATCTTGATACTTATTCAAATAAGCCTTTGAAATGACTGGCCTGTAAATTTTAGAGGCTTATCTAAATTGGTATAAAGTGAGAAACCATGATGAAAAAAACAACGACACTTCTCGGACTTTGCGCAATGCTTTCAGCGCCAGCTTTTGCTGCTCAACTCACTCTGCAATCTGAATTAGTTCCTCGCGTTCTCAACGGCGAGTTCGTCTACCCTGAGTGGATATCCAAGAACAACAGCATCGAGTTAAAGGATGGGGAAAACCAATTGGCGGTAACGGTTGGACAAATCGTATTTGAAGATGGAAAGCGCCGTAAATTCGATTCGCAGCCGCTGGTATTAGAGTTTGATGCAGAAAAAGACACCGAGCTTTCTCTGACTTATCAAACATTCCGTACTATTGAAGAGGCGAGAGCCTTCGAACTCGATCCTAAAGTGGTATTGAAAGACAAAAACGGAAAAGAAGTGGCATTCTCTATGGTTCAACTTCGTAAAGGTGGTTTGCAAGGTTTTCGTGATTACGAACGAGAAGTTGCCGACTATAATAACGCAATGAATAAAGAATCGACTAAGGCAAGCATTGCGTCTTCTCCAGCGGAAACCAAAACAATCAAAGCATCGTTTAATGAATTGAGCCGTGAAGAGCAGCAAGAATTTATGCAATGGGCAATGCGTAACCTGAAGTAATTTCGTCTCGTGCTTTAACAGTAAATAGCAGGGCTGTGCCTTTTTGGTTCTGCCCTGTTTTTATTTCTGTTGTCAAACCGATTGTAGAATTGACTTACGGTGGTAAAATGTCGCCACTTTTATCCTTGACATTACAACGAGAGATCTCTCGTTGCTCATTACCCCTAAGGAACTCAAATGACGGTTAAAACTCGTTTTGCTCCTAGCCCAACTGGCTATCTACACGTTGGTGGTGCGCGTACTGCACTTTACTCTTGGCTATACGCTAAAAACCAAGGTGGTGAATTCGTTCTACGTATCGAAGATACAGACCTTGAGCGTAACTCTCAGGAAGCGGTTGATGCAATTCTTGAAGGCATGGAATGGCTAGGCTTGGAGTGGGATGAAGGTCCTTACTACCAAACTCAACGTTTTGACCGTTACAACGAAATGGTTGATAAGCTTCTTGCTGAAGACAAAGCTTACAAATGTTACGCGTCTAAAGAGCTGCTAGATGAAATCCGTGCAGAGCAAGAAGCAAATAAAGAAATGCCTCGCTACGATGCTAACCATCCAAAAATCAAAGCAGCAAACGAAGCGGCAAAAGATGGCGATCCATGTGTTATCCGTTTCCGTAACCCGAAAGAAGGCAGCGTAGTATTTGATGATCAAATCCGTGGTCGCATTGAAATCCGCAACGATCAAATGGATGACCTAATCATTCGTCGTACAGACGGTTCACCTACTTACAACTTCTGTGTAGTAGTGGATGACTGGGACATGGGTATCACTCACGTTGTTCGTGGCGAAGACCACATCAACAACACGCCTCGTCAAATCAACATCTACGAAGCACTAGGTGCGCCAGTACCAACATTTGCACACTGTGCAATGATCCTGGGTGATGACGGCGCGAAACTGTCTAAACGTCACGGTGCTGTATCAGTCATGCAATACCGCGATATGGGCTACCTGCCTGCGGCACTAAACAACTACCTAGTGCGCCTTGGTTGGTCTCATGGTGACCAAGAAATCTTCTCTCAAGAAGAGATGATCAATCTATTTAGCCTAAACGCAGTATCTAAGTCAGCGTCTGCTTTTAACACTGACAAACTGCAATGGTTGAACAACCACTACATCAAGAACTCAGATCCTGCGTACGTTGCTGAGCATCTGCAATGGCATCTAGATCAACAAAAACTAGACGTAACGAATGGTCCTGCTATCACTGACGTGATCAAGCTAGTGGGTGAGCGTTGCAACACGCTAGTTGAGCTAGCTGAGCAAATCCGTTACTTCTATGAAGATTTCTCTGAGTTTGAAGCGGGCGCAGCGAAGAAACATCTACGTGGAGTGGCTAAAGAGCCTCTAGAACTTGCATTAGCGAAAGTGGAAGCACTAACTGAGTGGACGACAGCGAACATCAAAGATGGCGTTATCGCAGCAGTATGTGAAGAGTTGGAAATCGGCATGGGCAAAATCGGTATGCCATTACGTGTTGCTGTAACAGGCGGCGGTCAGTCTCCTTCTGTCGATGCAGTAATGGAGCTGGTTGGAAAAGAGCGTTGTATTGCTCGCATTAAGATGGCGCTTGAGTTCATTGCTGAGCGTGAAGCAAACGCATAATTGCTTTGAACTGAACGTTCTTTTGAATAAATAGTCACAAAGCCGCGGTGAGCAACCGCGGCTTTTTTGTATCTTCAATTTAGATAACGAGAAACTTTCTCTCATATTGGTGAATGAAGAGATGGTTTCACCTGTAATTTACCTCAATATGGATAAGATTTTTTAATCCAAATATCGTTGGCATGAATAAAAAACGAGCGATTATATATCAAATATCTGATTGATTTTTATCCATGTTCCTTAAAGTTCCATTTTGTTTGTCTCATTTTTAAGAAAAATCTTTGCTTTAGCTATGTTGTTCCAAAAAATAAAGCAAACGTTTGCGTAGTGATTGCGTGGGGATTTTTTTGCTTAAGATCACATGTTGTCGAGATTTTTGATGACAATAAATTGACAGAATTGGGATTTTTCTCGCGATTTCTTAGCGTTATAGTTCATCCCGTCAGCGATACCGAGATGGCGATATGTATCACTGAGCAGGAAATGTACGTAAGTTGCTTCCATAAAAAAAATGCATGTGCATAAAAAGAAGCTGACTAAGTATCTCACTCAAGGAATGAATAAAAAGAATTGAAATACAATGTCAGTCAGACGGCGCATTTCGGCATCTAACAAAAGAACTTCTTTAGAGGAATCAATAATGAAAAAATTAGCAGCGGTAATTTCAGCGTCTCTACTTATGGCTTCAGCAGCACAAGCAGAAGTATACGTTGGTGGTAAGATGGGTAAGTCATGGATGGAAGACGCGTGTGTAGCGGGCCAGGCTTGTGACAAAGACGATTCTACTCTTGGCGCTTTTGTTGGTTACGAAATGAATAAATACTTCGCAGTAGAAGCGGGTTTCGACAACATCGGTGATTTTAACCAAACTTCTTTCGGTGGCCACGTAGAAGCAATCACTCTTGCTCCTAAATTTAGCCTACCAATCACTGAAGACATCGCACTTTACGGTAAAGTGGGTGGCGCTTACGTAATGTTTGATGGCAAAGATGATTACTCTTACCTAGGCGCGGCTGGTCTTGAATTCAACCTAAGCCAAAACGTAACAGCTCGTGCGGAATACCAAACACTGACTGACATCAGCAACGATGTAACTCGTGCGACAGGTAACACTGCAACACTAGGTGTTTCTTTCAAATTCGGCGGCAACGATGAGCCAGTAATCGTAGAAGAGCCAGTTGTTGTTGAAGAAGTGGTTGTAGAAGAAGTGGTAGAAGAGCCAGTTGTAGTTACGAAAACATTCGAAACTCAAACAATTGGCACAGGTAGCTTCGATCTAAACAGCACAACTCTAAAACCAGAGAGCGCTGCAAAACTTGATAACCTAGTTGCTTTCCTAAACGAGCACCCACAAGCGAACGTTGAAGTTGTAGGTTACACAGATACGTCTGGTCCAGCAGCTTACAACCTAAAGGTTTCTGAAAAACGTGCTGAGTCTGTTGCTAACGCGCTCGTTGAAAAAGGTATTGATTCATCACGTATCCAAGCTCGTGGCGAAGGTGAAAACAACCCAATCGCTTCAAACGACACTCGTGAAGGTCGTCAACAAAACCGTCGCGTAGAAATCGTTGTTCCAGAATTTGAATACCAAGTTCAGCAATAAGCTCCTATTCGACCGTAGTATAGAAGACTGAAGCTGAAAGCCCCAAAGAGTTCGCTCTTTGGGGCTTTTTATTTCTCTTTAAAAACTGACTGAAATGTTCAAAGTGGCTAGGTATTACTTAAGATCAATGCTGTTTAAACGCCCCATAAATGTCAGGATCTCCAAGTTATCTTTATGTGCTTCTAACAACGCTTTTTTGGTTTGCATGTAGGCGGCAAGTTTGCCGTACTTACTAATAGAGCGAACCACCGTTTTATATTTATACTCACCGTCACCATTGAACTCTCGCCACTTGGCGATGTAACACGTATCTCGGTTGTCAGGGCTTTCAAGAGTAGGGTTAGGCTTGTGAACGATTTTAGGCTCAACGCTATGTGGAAGCCTGGTCATTAAGTAAGGGTCTTTCAAAAGACGTCGCCAGAATTTGCCCCACATTTGCCGGCCTAACTCGTTTCTCAGCTTAATGGCTTTTTGTAAGCCTTTCTTTTCTCCAATACGAACAAATCCTACCGAGCGGTGTAGTACCGTATCCTCGGGGGTATGTATATGTATCTTAAAGGCTGTCTTGCCTTTAGAAATAAAGCGGTGTCCAGTGTTAGTTATTAAATTGCTCTTAGACATAGTGCTAACTAATAATTTTATTAATAGCTAAAAGGGTAAGCAAAACTCATAGATAATTAAAGTAATAAAATACAAAACTGTAAATAGGGCTTGTTGAAATGATTTCAAGGGGAAGAAGTCAGATCAGTAGAAGGGTTTATCCCGTAACCGAAACACCCGATCCGATCATATTGATTACTGGGAAGATTATCTAACACGGTGTACTAGGGGGAGCAGTGCGAGGCTTGAAATTGAAGATACAAAAAAGCCTTAGCTCAAGTGGGAGCTAAGGCTATGATATGGCGCCCCCAGTAGGATTCGAACCTACGACCTGTCCCTTAGGAGGGGACTGCGCTATCCAGCTGTGCCATGGGGGCGTAATACCAATAGTTGCAGTTCATTGCACTGTTTTACTGAGTTCAAATCTAGCAATCTACCAGATCTGTATCAGCATCACGTTGAACGATTCGCTACGGTCATTGGTATAATCAAATAAGATGCGCTGCCTATGATATTCAAAAGTGAGCATATCTCAAGACTTAATGTTTGCTTTTATAGGATCTTGTTCATTACGTCGCCAATTTGAACGCTAGACGCTAAATTTGGCTGATCAATCGTCAGTTCCGCTTCGTGTTCGTATATGCGTGATACCGTTAATGTAATTTCGCTTTGCGAGACTTTGTTTCTTGGCAATCCATTTTGGTCGATAAACGACGCGGTGTGCCAAAGCTGTAATTTGTCTCCCTCTTTTACGCCGTGCATACGGCCGAGATCCATCGTTACGGTATTACCGAAGACTGCCACAACCTCTGGCAGTGTAATTTTGCAAGATAGCTCCGACTCCAGATCCAACATAATATTGCGACTAACGCGAAGCATCATCTCGCCATAGGTCGATGCCCAAAAACGTGCACTACGAGTGTCCACTTGACTCGTCTTAGCAAATGGCCAACGCGCGACCTCACGGTAGGCTTTGTTGAAGATTTCATGGCCAGTTTTACCATCAAATACTTTCATTTCTAACGCAAACTGACGATTGATGATGTCATCTTGCAATAGTTGAGATTCGACCGTTGCAGTGAGATCGGTAATGACCCCTCCAATGATGTATTGTGCGCCATTGTCTTGCGCGATCATTTGAGTGCGAGCAGGATAGTTGCTGCTTATTGAGTAGTCCGTTGTACCAACAGACACAAAGCTGCGTGAGGTTTGATCAAGTTGACGGTTCACTACGTGGCTAAAATCGTCACCAACTTGATAAATTTGTCCCATCACTGCTTGTTGTGGTGATGCGACCTCAATATTGCCGACCAGCATTGTCTTTTTGTATTGATCGGTGTGGCAACCCGTTGCCGATGGATAAATATCAACGCGGATTTTTACCTCGACTTTACCGCGACGTTTGCGTTCAGACTCGACCAAAATGTAACGGACTTCATGATTGGTAAACTGGTATTCGTTGCGGCTTTCTTCTAATAGCGGCATCAAGTTGCTAATACTGCCAATATCTGCGCCCGAAAAATTGACGGCTTTGAACAGCGCGTCTTCCAACGCATGGAGCCTTGCCGTCTCTTCTGAAGAAACGATGGTGGCAACGCCTGTGACTTCATACCAAGATGCCATGACCTTAAAAGGCACAAGCATCACTAAAGTGATTGAAAACAGACTGTTTAATATTTTTTTCATTGGTTACAACCGTTCGGGTATAAATATTGCTTTAACAAATTCAGTGAAGTTTGGTGGGTTTTTCTTCGTTAGGCAAACAAAGAAAAGCAAAGACTGTTCCAATATTCACTTTCTTGGAAAGGAATTAATAAAGAACGGTATCACCTAAGATTATCTGGAGAATCAAACCATGAAAAAGTGGCTTGTCGCCGCATCGATGATGACGCTTCTGACATCGTGCGCGTACTCACCGATTTACAATGGTAAAGAACCGTACTCGGGAAGCCAGTTCATGCTGATGGATAGTCCGCGTCATACGATGGACTTTTTCATTGAGAGCATGACAGAAGACCTGATGGTTTCTAATGTGGCAGTATCAGCGCGGACACCGATTGCGATTACCTCGTTTGTTGATCTACAAAATATGGATGCAACAAACTGGTTAGGTAACTCGGTCTCTGAAGGTTTTATCCATCAGTTTCAGCGCCGAGGGTTTAAAGTGGTTGATTTCAAAACTACGGGCTCTATTCAAGTGACGCAGCAGGGCGATTTTGCTTTAAGTCGTGATTGGCAAGATTTAGCTCAAGAGCAGCAAATTCAGTATGTACTGACCGGAACAATGCTGCGTCAAGAGGGTGGAGTGCTTGTCAATGCACGCGTGGTTGGCATGCAAAGCCGTGTAGTTGTAGCGACAGCGCAAGGTTTCCTTCCGGCTGACCGTATTGGGCGTGACTTAGATACGTTAAATAGCATCCGTACACAAGATGGTGTGTTGATTCGTTCTGACCCTACCATTCGTCAGCCGTACACTGTGATTCTCCGTCCATAGGATAGAAGCATGAAGAAGTTATTATTTATTGTTGCCACACTGATATTGGTGGGGTGTCAGCCATTACAACAGATGCGTCAAGATGAAATCTTAGTGGCGGTGGGTTACGCCAGCGTCAGTGAGCAGACAGGCCGCACAGTAGAAGAAAAGCGTGTACGAGCAATGCGCGCATCAAAAATTGATGCTTATCGTGAGCTAGCAGAGCAAGTTTATGGCATGCGTGTAAGTGGACGAGCAGAGCTGCAAGACCAGCGTTTGGGTATTGAAAGCACCACTGGTGCCGTCGATGGTGTAATTCGTGGTGCAGAAGTTGTGCGTAGTTATCTTGTTGAAGACAGTTATGTGACTGAGCTGCGTCTGGATATCCGTAAGATGGATAAGCTACGTGATTATGGAGAAGTTCAGCAGGTGCCTGAGAAGCGTCAGCAAACCTTGTTTTAAACCATTTCACTAGACAGATAATCTTTTTGAGCGGCTGATTGGTAACAATGAGTCGCTTTTTTATATCTACGTGAGCGCGGGAATTGAGGGTAAGAGTGACGTTTAAGCTTTTATATTGGTGCCAAGCGTCGAGATGGTGTGGGTTTTTCCGCCCGCATTGTAGGTCATGCCAACTTTGCCATGAGTTCGCTGAAGCATGTTGTTGAGTTTATTGAAGCTCAGCTGTGCGCGACTAAGCGATTCGCCATTTACTTGGTTAACTTGTTGACAGTCGAGGACGATCGATTGGATCTGAGCAACAACCTGACTTAGGTGCTCATCTTCAGTAAGTTGATTGACGTGCGGGTGAGAGGCGATTCGCTGATCAGTTGTTCTGAGCTGATCAATGAGCGTCATCTTCTGTTTGGCAATGTTCTCAATCTCGGTAGAGACACGCGCCGTTATTGCTTGTGTTTCTTGGCGTAAAACAGCGGAAAGTGCCTTAGCATTTTCTAGCTGGAAATTAACGAGATCGACTAATGCTGCCATAAAATACTTACCTTCGGCCTAAGTCAGTTAGCTTTTGCCTTGCAATTCGTTTTCAAACTTAATCATGTTGTCAGCCAATTTTTCAGGATCGACTTTGTATGAACCGTTTGTGATAGCTTCTTTGATTGCTGCAACTTTGGCGCTGTCATATGCCGGAGAAGCTGCCATATCCTTCTGGAGTTTACTGACGGCTTTACTTTGCTGGCTGAGTGATACTGCGTCTTGTTGCGCTGGCGCCTTTTTTGATTCTGTCGTGCTGGTAGCATTGGAATCGTTACGTGCAGGTGCGCGACTTGTTGTCGTCATCATTTGCCCTGAACGTATATTATCTATACCTGCCATGTTTAACCTTTGCCTTGTATCGTAATACTGGTATCCAGACTATCGACCAGCGCAAAAATAACTTTAGTCATTTTTTGCATTTTTATTGATCAGTTTAAACACGCTACCAGTGGGTATTAAAAATTAACAGTGATTTCCGCAATGTCAGTCACTATGCCTTCTATTATACGTTGTGACTTATCATTTTTCACTCTTACTTGATCGCCAGCTGAACCATCCTGCAATGCTGTGCCTTGCGTTGTGATCGTCATGCCAGAATTCACCGCTTTGATAATGACCTTTTCATTTCGGCATACCACACAAACATCATTTCTCTCTACGACATCGCCTAAACGAACATTACGCTTTAGCTTTGCCCCAACCACTTGATCGTAGCTAGAAAATCCATCTTTACGAAAGCGCTGTAGCTCGATCATGGAAGTGGTAACATCCGATGCGCTGACGATTTCTCCTCTCCCTAATGTTCGTGTCGCGACGATCATTGGTACTGATACCGAGATCCTCACAGGGACATAGACTTTCCAGTCATCCGGTTGGCATTCCACTAACACATTGATGTTACTTCTCGTGCTGCTGGTGGAAGAGGCAGATGTATCTAACGGAACAGGGCAATCCGTTGCTTTTATTCTCGAGTCGATCTCTGCCGCATTAACAGATAGCTCGCCACCATCAGGCTGATCAACCGTAGCAAGAATATGTTGTTCTGCTGCTGTTTTTATTTGCTCGATCTGATTATCTGAAGCTGAATGAACAAAAAAGCTAAACATACTGAGCAAAATGCCGATAGACTTAGCGTACTTTGTAATTAGCGCTCTACATATTGTCATAGTCAATGGTGTCGAAGTGAAAGTGAAATACGCCATACTGTCTCCCTGGTATCGTGCTTGCCAGTGGTAGAGTATCATTTAAAAACAAAAAGTTTGAGATGGAGATGAGCATATGACGGGGATTCTTGACTCGGTGAATCAGCGTACGCAACTCGTCGGTCAGAACCGATTGGAATTATTGACCTTTCGACTGATGGGCCGACAGCGCTACGGCATTAACGTATTCAAAGTGAAAGAAGTACTACAGTGCCCTAAGCTGACTTCAATGCCAAATCTACACCCTCTGGTTAAAGGTATCGCTCATATCCGCGGCCATACCGTGTCCGTTATTGATTTGAGCCTGGCAATTGGTGGCCGCCCAACCACTGATTTAGATAAATGTTTTGTTGTTATTGCAGAATTTAACCGTACGATCCAAGCATTTTTGGTATCATCGGTTGAGCGTATTATCAATATGCATTGGGAAGCGATTTTGCCACCGCCAGACGGCGCAGGTAAAGCGCACTACTTGACTGCCGTGACAAACATTGACAATGAGCTGGTTGAAATCCTTGACGTTGAAAAAATCCTGGCAGAAATTGCGCCAGTTGATGAAACGATGGATTCCGCTATTGGCGAAGAAATCGCACAAGCAGAACAAGAAAAGCCTATTGTACGCCGCATACTGATTGCTGATGACTCGACGGTCGCGCGTAAACAGGTAGAGCGTGCGATTACATCCATCGGTTTTGAGGTCGTATCTGTCAAAGACGGCAAAGAAGCGTACAATAAGTTGATTGAAATGGCTCAAGAAGGCAATATCTACGATCAAATTTCGTTGGTTATTTCCGATATTGAAATGCCAGAAATGGACGGCTATACCTTAACGGCTGAAATTCGCAGACATGCCGATTTGAAAGACCTTTATGTTATCCTCCATTCTTCATTAAGTGGTGTATTCAACCAAGCTATGGTTGAGCGTGTAGGTGCCAACACCTTCATTGCGAAATTTAACCCAGATGAGTTGGGTAACGCGGTTAAATCTGCATTAACACAATAAAAGAGACATTAATGACTGCTATTACAATCAGTGATCAAGAGTATCGTGACTTTAGCCGTTTTCTAGAATCGCAATGTGGCATCGTGTTAGGTGATAGCAAGCAATACCTCGTGCGTAGCCGACTGAGTCCTTTAGTGACGAAGTTTAAGCTCGCATCGTTATCAGATTTGCTACGTGATGTTGTTACAGGGCGTAATCGAGAATTACGAGTCGCCGCTGTGGATGCGATGACGACTAACGAAACCTTGTGGTTTCGAGATACTTATCCGTTCACGGTTTTAGCTGACAAATTATTGCCAGAAGTAGCGGCAAGCAAGCGCCCAATTAAGATCTGGTCTGCTGCCAGTTCATCGGGCCAAGAACCGTATTCTATTGCAATGACGATCCTGGAAACGCAACAGCGCAAGCCGGGCTTGTTACCAAACGTGTCCATTACAGCCACAGACATTTCGGCAAGTATGCTCGAGATGTGTCGTGCAGGGGTGTACGACAACTTGGCTTTGGGTCGCGGGCTTTCACCAGAACGTCGTCGCACCTTCTTTGAAAATGCGGACGGTGGTCGCATGAAAGTCAAAGATAACGTCAAGCGTTTGGTGAACTTTCGTCCACAAAACTTGATGGACAGTTACGCACTGATGGGTAAGTTCGACATCATTTTCTGTCGTAACGTATTGATTTACTTTTCTCCAGAAATGAAATCTAAAGTGCTTAACCAAATGGCGAGCAGTTTAAACCCTGGTGGTTACTTGCTGTTAGGGGCATCAGAGTCGCTAACTGGTCTGACTGATAAATTTGAAATGGTGCGCTGTAATCCGGGCATCATTTACAAGCTTAAATAGCGGTATCTCTTCATTGATAGAAAAGCCTGACTTCGTGTCAGGCTTTTTTGTTTGTTACTGTGCCGAGCGCTTCATGTATCACTCAATTAGTTGAAGCGCGTTTTTGCCTTGTGCCCTCAACACGGTGTATCTTTATTAAGTGAGCAAAGTGATACGACATGACATTCCAGTTACTTTGGCTCACTTATTGCTATTTCAATTCACGGTAACCACTAGGTTGGTGTAATGCTTTAGGTCTTGGCATGCTAATTGCTTTTTGGTTATCAATCACGGTCAGTTCTTAATTGTAGAGGCAAACATGGCTATATCTTTTGACAATGCACTAGGCATCCACCAGCACACGGTGGGCGTACGTGAGCGCAATGCAGAGGTGATTTCCACCAATATCGCACAAGCAAACACGCCTGGTTACAAAGCAAGAGGTTTAGACTTTGCGAAGGAATTGCAAGCGGCAACATCTGGGGCAAGCATTGGTCTTAGTCGCACAGATGGTCGGCATATTCCTGCCACTACGACGTTGGTTGGGGACAAGTTATATCGTCTTCCTACGCAACCAGATACGGGAGATGGCAACACGGTAGACTTGGATTTAGAGCGTAACTTGTTTATGCAAAACCAAATCAGACACCAAGCATCACTCGACTTTCTAGGCAGCAAATTCAAGAACTTAACCAAAGCAATCAAAGGGGAATAATTTAGATGAGCTTATTTAACGTTTTCAATGTGACAGGTTCCGCAATGAGCGCTGAATCCGTTCGTCTGAATACTACCTCAAGCAACTTGGCGAATGCCGACAGTGTCAGCAGCTCTGCGAAAGACACTTACAAAGCGCGTCATGCCGTGTTTGGTGCAGAGTTAAGTAACGCCATGCGTGGCGGTGATACGGTGCCAGTGAAAGTGATGGGTATTGTAGAAAGTGATAAACCGCTGAGTGCGGAGTACAACCCAGACCATCCCCTTGCAAACGAAGAAGGCTACATTTACAAGCCTAACGTCAATGTAATGGAAGAAATGGCAAACATGATTTCAGCTTCTCGTGCATACCAAACTAATGTACAGGTCGCTGATTCTAGTAAACAAATGCTGCTGCGTACGCTGCAGATGGGTCAATAAGGATAAGGGGGTAGCGTATGGCCGGAATTAACAACGTTGGTCAAAGCGGCTTGTCCTATATCGACCAGCTTAAAAGTCTACAAGAGAGTAACAAGAAAGCGGAAGAGAGCACGGGTAAGCAGGACCTAAAACAGGAAGACTTCTTATCATTGCTCACGAAGCAACTGTCTCAGCAAGACCCTTTTAAGCCGGTAAGTAATGACCAGATGATTGCGCAAATGGCTTCATTTGCGACCGTTGATGGCATTGGCAAGATGAACACTCAGTTTGAGAGTTTGAATTCGTCAATGACATCAAATCAAGCGTTACAAGCTTCCTCTTTGGTAGGGCGTGACGTATTGGTCCCAGGAGCAGCAGGTGTGAAGCAGGACGACGCACCAATGGCGGCAATGGTTAAGCTTTCACAATCTATCGATAATCTGTTTGTTCGTGTAGAGGATGAAGCTGGCCAACTGGTTCGTACCTTTGAGGTAGGGGCGAAACCAGCCGGCGACACGCGTGTGCTTTGGGACGGTAAAGATGAAAGCGGAAATCCACTGCCAGCTGGCAAATACAAAGTGAAAGCGTCTGGCTTAGTTGAGGGGGAGTCGCAAGAGTTCCCAGTATCGACGTATGCCAACGTAAACAGCGTATTGCTTGGCAAAGGTGACGGAAACGTATTACTCAATCTGGCTGGTTTTGAATCGCCAGTTCGACTTGCAGAAGTATTGGAAGTCGGCAAAGCGTAGTCATAGCTCGCTAGATTAGGAGATTTTGGAATGTCATATGTATCTTTAAGCGGTTTGTCCGCCGCCCAACTGGATTTGAACACCACCAGTAACAACATTGCGAACGCCAACACTTACGGCTTTAAAGAGTCCCGTGCTGAGTTTGCTGATGTCTACTCTAACTCTTTATTTACTAACGCAAAAACCACACCGGGTGGTGGTGCACAAGCAAGCCAAGTGGCACAGCAGTTCCATGAAGGCTCTAGCATTTACACCAACAACCCAATGGATTTGCGTGTTTCGGGGACAGGTTTTTTCGCTGTAGCGAAAGAGCGTCTAACTCCACAACAGAATGAACTGACACGTAATGGTGCATTTCACTTAAATAAAGAAAACTACATGGTGACCGCGAACGACGAGTTCTTATTAGGTTACCAAGTGGACCCAAGCTCTGGTGAGGTTTCTTCATACGAGCCACAACCCATCAATATTCCTGCTGAATTTGGTAAGCCAAAACAAACAGCAAACATTGAAGTGGGTGTGAACTTGCCAGCGAACGGCGATTTGAAAGATCCAACGCAGTTTGATTTTTCAGACCCAGATACATACAACCGTTCAACCTCTTCGACAATTTATGACTCGATGGGTCAGTCTTACAAGCTAACGACGTATTACTTGAAAGATCAGACTCAGCCAAATACATGGAACACTTACTACACCGTGACAGATAAAGAAGGTGAAAAGCCTTTAAATGTTGCGGCTGGTGATGCGCAAACGCCAACAGGTCATGTGGGGCATACCATGAAGTTCAACAACGATGGTACGTTGGCGAGCTTGAACAATGGTCAGCCAATCACTTCTGTGGCTCTGGGCGATCCGGCGACGAACACGACACCAGTCGATATGAATGGTGCCGATCCTGCGCAGACGCTTAACTTCGGCTTAGGCTCAGCAACACAGTTTGCGGCTCCGTTCGAACTGACTAAGTTTGACGAAGACGGTGCAACAACGGGCTTCCTAACCAAAGTTGACTTCGATGAAAACGGCAGCGTATTGGGAACTTACTCAAACGGTGAAAACGTTACATTGGGTCGTGTTGCTCTCGTACGTGTTCCAAATGAGCAAGGCCTGGATAAGAAAGGCGGCACTCAATGGGATTCAACGCAGTTCTCTGGTGACAAGATCTGGGGTGAATCAAATAAAGGCTCTTTCGGCACCATCAATAACGGTATGCTGGAACAGTCAAACATTGATATGACGCAGGAGTTGGTGGACCTGATCTCTGCTCAGCGTAACTTCCAAGCAAACTCACGTTCGCTAGAAGTACACAACCAACTACAACAGAATATCTTACAGATCCGCTAGAGCACTAGCTGGGTCATTCGATACTCTGCTTGAGTAAGCAATGGCGTGTGATTGCTTCTTAGTAATTACCGCTTTGTTCACTTTCATCATGACATTCATCTGATGCTTAGCCTGAATACACCTCACTCAGGCTAAGCATGCTTTGATCTACGATTTGCCGCTGTTGCCGCCGTCTGGATCAAAACCTTGCCTCTCGTTACAGTTTTCTGCCTCTATTGACCTCTTTTAATAGTTTGTTATTAATTCAAGGTATTGATTAATAAGTCTATTTTTATTTTGGCATAACTATTGCTTTTACTCCGTGTTCAGAGAGATTTTTGGAGTAATTTATGGATCGCGCACTGTTTCTCGCAATGAGTGGCGCCAAGCAAAATATGCAGGCACTACAATTGCGCGCTAATAACTTGGCTAACGTAAGCACGACCGGATTTCGGGCTGATTTAGCACAGGCTCGCTCAATGCAGGCTTATGGTGAAGGCCATCCTTCACGTGTATTCAGCATGACAGAGCGTCCAGGGCATAACTTTGCTCAAGGTAGCGTGATTACAACAGGGCGTGATCTGGATGTGACGATTGAAGGCCGCGGTTGGATATCGGTACTCGATCACACAGGGAAAGAAGGGTTGACTCGTAACGGCAACCTAAAAGTCGATCAAAATGGCATGCTTACCAACGCAAGTGGTCATTTGGTGCTGGGTGAAAACGATGCGCCGATTACTTTGCCTATTCCTCTCTCCAAAATTGAAATCGGTCGGGATGGCACCATCTCTGTGCTTCCTCAAGGTGCCCCGGCAGAAGAATTCCAAGCGGTTGATCGCATTAAGCTTGTTAAGCCTAATGACCAAAGCTTGTTTAAAGACACCAATGGCTTATTTCGCCATAAAACTCCAAACCAACCTTACGAAGCAGACGCGACTGTTAGCCTCCAGACGGGAGCGATAGAGGGCAGTAACGTGAATGCCGTAGGTGAAATGACCGCATTGATTGACTTACAACGTCAGTTTGAAATGCAAGTCAAGATGATGAGCACAGCTGAAGAAATGGATAAATCTTCAGATTCACTGCTTCGTATGAGTTAACAGAGTTAGAGGTTCACTATGCATCCAGCACTATGGGTAAGTAAAACAGGTTTAGACGCCCAACAAACCAACATTGCCACAATTTCGAACAACTTGGCGAATGCCTCTACTGTCGGCTACAAAAAGAGCCGTGCAGTATTCGAAGATTTGTTCTATCAGAACATCAACCAGCCTGGCGGCCAGTCATCTCAGAACACGGAACTGCCAAGTGGCTTGATGTTAGGTTCGGGTTCTAAAGTGGTTGCGACGCAAAAAGTGCACACGCACGGCAATGCACAGACAACGACTAACGCACTGGACATGATGGTGGAAGGCGACGGTTTTTTCCAAGTGACATTGCCGGACGGCAACATCGGTTATACCCGTAACGGTCAGTTCACGCTCAATGGTGAAGGCACGTTAGTCACGTCGGGTTCTGGCTACCCTGTAGAGCCTGAAATTGTGATTCCAGAAGATGCGATTTCTATTACTGTTGGTACGGATGGTGAAGTGTCGGTTCGCGTCCGAGGTCAGCAAGACAACCAAGTCGTTGGTCAGCTAACCATTACAGATTTTGTTAACCCGGGTGGCCTAGAGCCAATTGGTCAGAACCTTTACTTACCAACGGGTGCCAGTGGCGATCCACAAGAGGGTGTTCCTGGTTTGGACGGTTTGGGGGAAATTCGTCAATCCATGCTGGAAGCGTCCAACGTGAATGTAACGGAAGAGTTGGTCAACATGATCGAAGCCCAGCGCGTTTACGAAATGAACTCAAAAGTGATCTCGTCAGTCGATAAAATGATGAGCTTCGTTAACCAGCAATTGTAACGATTAAGAGCAAGATTTGAGGAGCTCACGATGAAACGTATTTGCCTACTCGCTTTGATTGCTACGATGTCGGGCTGTGCCATGTTGGAACCGATTGAAACGGATGAAGTGACACAAGCAACCACTGTGGTCGACGCAGTAGAAGGCGATAAATCGAAAGAAGAGAGCAGCGGTATTGTAGATACTTTACGTGGTAGAAGTGATCCGGTTGCTGGCGACCCTGCTTGGGCTCCAATTCATCCGAAAAACAAGCCTGAGCATTACGCTGCTGCAACAGGTTCGTTGTTTAGCGCCGAGCACATTACCGATCTCTACGACGATTCTAAACCACGTGGTATTGGCGACATTATTACCGTAACACTGGATGAGACAACCAGTGCGACGAAAAGCGCAAATGCCGATTTATCGAAAACCAATGAAGCGCAAATGGACCCGCTTCAAGTGGGCGGAGAAGAGCTGCAAATTGGCGGAAAATATAATTTCTCTTATGACTTAAACAACTCCAACTCATTTGCAGGTGACTCTTCTGCAAAGCAGAGCAACAGCATCAGTGGTTACATCACTGTTGAGGTGATCGAAGTACTGGCAAACGGCAACCTCGTGATCCGCGGTGAGAAGTGGATGACGCTAAATACGGGTGATGAGTACATACGTTTAAGTGGCACTATTCGTCCGGATGATATTAATTTCGACAACACCATTGCATCAAATCGCGTTTCTAACGCAAGAATTCAGTACTCTGGCACTGGTTTGCAACAAGATATGCAAGAGCCAGGCTTCTTGGCACGATTCTTTAATGTAGCGCTATAACACGCCGTGCTGACGGCAATTTGACTGCAAGAGATAAGTAAGCATGAAAAAACTCCTTTTAGTACTGATGAGCGTTGCTCTGTTTTCTACCGTAGCCCAAGCCGCACGTATCAAAGACGTCGCGCAAGTGGCAGGTGTACGAAGCAACCAACTCGTGGGTTATGGTTTGGTTTCAGGCTTACCTGGTACGGGTGAAGCGAACCCGTTTACAGAGCAAAGTTTCGCCGCCATGCTGCAAAACTTCGGCATTCAGATGCCGCCGGGCACAAAGCCAAAAATTAAAAACGTTGCCGCAGTCATGGTTACGGCAGAATTGCCGCCTTTCTCTAAACCGGGTCAGCAAGTGGACGTGACTGTCTCTTCCATCGGAAGTGCTAAAAGTTTGCGTGGTGGCACCTTGCTGCAAACGTTCCTCAAAGGTCTCGACGGTCAAGTTTACGCGGTTGCTCAAGGTAACTTAGTAGTGAGCGGCTTCAGTGCTGAAGGCGCTGACGGTTCTAAAATCGTAGGTAACAATCCAACCGTTGGTCTTATCTCTAGTGGTGCGACAGTAGAGCGAGAAATTCCAAACCCATTTGGTCGTGGTGATTACATCACGTTCAACTTGCTTGAGTCAGACTTCACAACGGCTCAACGTATGGCGGATGCTGTAAACAACTTCCTTGGCCCACAAATGGCGAGCGCTGTTGACGCGACATCAGTGCGCGTGCGTGCTCCTCGTGACGTCAGCCAGCGTGTTGCGTTCTTATCGGCAATCGAAAACCTAGAGTTCGACCCAGCAGATGGTGCAGCCAAAATCATCGTTAACTCACGAACGGGCACCATCGTAGTTGGTAAGCATGTGCGTCTTAAACCTGCAGCAGTAACGCATGGCGGCATGACGGTTGCGATCAAAGAAAACCTGAATGTTAGCCAACCTAACGGC
Source organism: Vibrio sp. 1562 (assembly GCF_033340155.1). NCBI lineage: Bacteria > Pseudomonadati > Pseudomonadota > Gammaproteobacteria > Vibrionales > Vibrionaceae > Vibrio > Vibrio sp. 1562. Next base: position 69,343 of record NZ_JAWOVY010000015.1, on the reverse strand, counting down.
TTTTCTGGTGGGCAAACCGTTGTCGTACCAGACTCGGATATCGAAGTCAGCGAAGAGCAGGGCAAGATGTTTAAGTTTGAGCCAGGCTTAACGTTGGATGATTTGGTCCGTGCAGTGAATCAAGTCGGCGCAGCGCCGTCGGATTTGATGGCTATCTTGCAAGCATTGAAACAAGCTGGTGCCATTGAAGGCCAGTTGATCATCATTTAATGGTTAGGAGGTAGGTATAATGAACAATCCTAACGACATTGGTTTTATTCATGACATCAGTTCGCTGGATACCTTGCGTCAAAAAGCAGTGAAGGAAGGTAAAGATGGCGAGCAAGAAGCACTGCGTGCAGCAGCTCGTCAGTTCGAATCTATTTTCACCTCCATGATGTTGAAATCCATGCGAGAAGCCAATGAGGGCTTTGAGTCCAACATGATGAACAGCCAAAACGAGAAGTTCTATCGACAAATGTTGGATGAACAGATGGCGAGTGAATTGAGTTCGTCTGGTTCAATGGGACTGGCCGATATGATTGTTAAGCAATTAACGGCTGGGCAAGGGAACGACAAAAAAGAAACGGCTATGCGTGATGCGGCAAACAATGCTGCGGAATATCGTCGTGTTGACCCGAAAAAAGCGCGCGAGATTGAACAGCGCTTGATTGAATCTGGTCAGCTATCTCGACCAAGCAATGAACCCACTCGATTCGATTCACCAGAATCCTTTGTTAACTCGATGAAGCCATACGCGGAGAAAGCTGCGAAAGCCTTAGGTGTCGAGCCATCTCTGCTACTTGCGCAAGCCGCTTTGGAAACGGGGTGGGGACAAAGGGTCGTGAAGAACGCGCGTGGCAGCAGCAACAACTTATTTAATATCAAAGCAGATCGAAGCTGGCAGGGTGACAAAGTGACGACTCAAACTTTAGAGTTCCACGATAACACGCCAGTGAAAGAGACGGCAGCGTTTCGCTCCTACTCAAGTTACGAAGACAGCTTTAATGACTTTGTACGATTTTTGAATGACAACCCACGTTACGAGACAGCATTGCAGAAACGCGGGAATTCAGAGTTGTTTATTCGCGGTATCCACAGTGCGGGTTACGCGACCGATCCGAATTACGCAGATAAAGTCCTGCAGGTGAAGGATAAAATCGAAAGTATGTAATGTCTCTGCGACAATTTATGACGTTCTCGAAGGCTTGCCATAGTGCAAGCCTTCACTTTATCTGAACATCTACGCCTTTCTATCACTTGGCACATCTTTTGCTTTTAATGTGTCTAGGTGATCGGTTTTGCCGATTTATATTTCGTTTTCGGGGGCATGTATGGCGTCAGATCTTCTGAATGTAGGTACTCAAAGTGTGCTTACTGCTCAGAGACAATTAAACACCACTGGTCATAACATTTCTAATGTTAATACAGAGGGTTATAGCCGTCAGTCTGTTATCCAAGGCACGAATGATCCGCGCATGTTTGGTGGTTCTACCTACGGCATGGGTGTGCATGTGGAAAATGTTCGCCGCTCGTGGGATCAGTTTGCCGTGAATGAACTGAACCTGTCGTCGACCAACAATGCCAACAAAACGGATACCCAAGACAATCTTGATATGCTCTCTAGCATGTTGAGTTCAGTGGCATCGAAGAAAATTCCCGAGAACCTGAATGAGTGGTTCGATGCGGTAAAAACCATGGCAGATACCCCGAACGATTTAGGGGCACGAAAAGTGGTATTGGAAAAGGCAAAAATCTTCTCTGATACATTAAATGATTTCCACGAAACCGTGCGACTGCAATCTGATGTCACCAATAAAAAATTGGATATGGGCATTGAGCGCGTTAATCAACTTGCGTTGGAAATTCGCGATATTCATCGACTGATGATGCGTACTCCCGGTCCACATAATGACCTGATGGATCAGCATGAAAAGCTGGTTACTGAGCTGTCAGAATACACCAAAGTTACCGTAACCCCACGCAAAAATGCGGAAGGGTTTAATGTTCATATCGGCAATGGACACACTCTTGTTTCTGGCACGGAAGCAAGCCAGCTCAAAATGATCGATGGCTATCCGGATGTTCATCAAAGACGATTAGCAATGGTGGAAGGGAATGGCATTAAAGCGATCAAGTCTGATGATATGGATGGCAAAATCGGCGCTTTACTTGAAATGCGCGACAAACACATCCCACAACTGCAAGATGAAATGGGCCGTTTAGCGACGGGTTTCTCCTACAAAATTAATCAGCTGCAATCTCAAGGTCTGGATCTCAACGGCAAGATAGGTAAAGACGTATTTACCGACGTGAACTCTGAGCTGGTGGCAAAATCTCGAGTTTTTGCTGCACCTGACTCACAAGCTGATGTTGCGGTTTACATCGAGGATATTTCCGCGATCAAAGGTGGTGAATATTCGCTGCGTTATGATGGCGACCAATACAGCGTGACAACACCGAAAGGTGAGCAAATGTCGTTGAACATTGATCAATCAGATTCTTCGTTTGTTCTGGATGGTATGAAAGTGCAAATCGGTGAAGGTCTTGCCGCTGGTGAGCGCGTATTATTGCGCCCAACACGAAGTGGCGCAGCCATCATCAAGATGGAAACCAATGATGCAAAAGCCATTGCCGCGCAAAGTTATGAAGCTTCAACCACTTTTGCTCAAGGTAACGCCAAGTTCAAAATTCGTGAGGCGGGGGATGTTAAAGAGTTTGAGGTCACCGTACAACCAGCCGACGAGAAACATGATAAGCCATGGTTAAAGATCACGGACAACAAAGGCAATTTGCTATCGGACAAATACTCATACCCGCTAGACAAAGATAACCCGATGATTGAAATCTCAGTGCCGAAAAGTCATCCGCTGTATAAAAATGGCGATGCGACTGTATTTGAGCTGAGCGAAGGTGCGCTGATGAATGACAAGTTCACCGCGAACTTGGTGCCTTCGGAAGGTGGTAATGGCAACTTGAGAAAAATGCAGAAGATCCAAACAGATAAGATGATGGACGGAAAATCCAGTACTTTGATCGATGTTTATCACAACCTCAATACCGAAGTCGGATTGAAATCTTCTACAGCAAACCGATTAGCCTCTGTCGCTCGCTTAGAGCATGAGGCGGCACAAGAGCGCGTTGCTTCTATCTCTGGCGTTAACCTCGATGAAGAAGCGGCCAACATGATGAAGTTTCAACAAGCGTACATGGCTTCATCACGTGTGATGCAAGCGGCGAATGATACCTTCAATACCATTTTACAACTGAGGTAAGGAGAAGAGATAAGTGCTAACCCGAATTTCTAGTTTCCATAACTATCAGTCCGTACAAAATGATTTGCGTCGTCAAGAGAATAAGGTTCACCATAACCAAGAGCAACTTGCTTCAGGGAAAAAGTTACTGAAACCTAGCGACGATCCCCTTGCGTCGCATTACATTCAAAATATTAGTCAGCAACAAGAACAGCTACAACAATATCTTAGCTCGATAGTGTTGGTGCGTAATCGTCTAGAAAACCACGAAGTTAATATCGCCAATGCGGAGAATTTTGCCGACGAGTCGAAGCGTTTAACGATGGAGATGATTAACGGTGCGTTTTCTGCGGAAGACCGACAAGCAAAGAAGCGTGAGCTAGAGGAGATTGCGAACAACTTCCTTAACTTGGTGAACTCGCAAGATGAATCTGGTAACTACGTGTTTGCTGGCACTAAGCCAAAAAGCCAACCATTTTATCGCGATAAAGATGGTAGCGTGCAATACGCTGGGGACGATTATCAGCGCAAAATGAAAGTCTCCAGCATGCTTGAGATGCCAATGAACGATCCCGGCAGCAAGCTGTTTATGGAGATACCAAACCCATTTGGCGACTATCAGCCGAATTACGATCTACAAAACGGCTCTGAGCTGTTGCTAAACAAAGCTACTAACGTTGACGCTAAGGATGATGCGGCGTATCGCGTGACATTTGTCGATATGAATAACGGCAAATTTGGTTACCAATTAGAGCGTAACGGCAAAGTAGTGGATGCCGATGAGTTTTCTCCAGAGAAAGGGGTTGAATACAAAGGCCTGAAAGTGCACGTAAAAGGCCAAATTACGCCTGGTGACAGTATTGAGATCGAAAAGCGGGCAGAGTTCAGCATTTTCGATACCTTCAAGGATGCAATGGCATGGTCAGACAAATCGGTTTCGGATACGTCGGCGACTGCTAAATTGCACCAAATGACAGAAGAATTCCACGCTGCTTTTATCCATTTGAATAAAGCGCGTACAGATGCCGGTGCTCGATTGAGTACGCTGGATATCCAAGAGCAAAATCATGAAGACTTTAATTTGTCTCTGGCAAAAGCGAAGAGCAACTTTGAGGACTTGGATTACTCCAAAGCCGTGATCGAGTTCAGTGAAAACTCGCGAGCGTTACAGGCATCGCAACAAGCATTCGGTAAGACCAAAGATCTAACGTTGTTTAACTACATCTAGTATGACACTCATACACATTGTCTGATTTTGATGCCTTATGTGCAAAGCCTTAAGCGCGATAAGTCGACGTAACCTGAGAGTCTGAGATGTCATGCGGCACGATTTTACCCAAAGCGGCAATGATGCGGGAGGCAAGTCGGGCGGCAACAGGGCAGCGTTCAATACCCTTGGGCTAAGATGAGTCTGACAAACCGGAAATAGCTTAATGATAAAGCTAACTTATTGTTTATTTGATTCTTTTAAAAGTGGTTAAATAATTTACGAAAGTTGGCACACAAATTGTATTGAAAATATCAGAACAGATTTAGAGATTCTAAACCCTGCGTTTAAGGCAGATTTAGCAAGTAACTTTTACGGTCAGTGCTTATCCAAATGAGAGTAAAGCTGGCCGCTTCGCAAAAGCTTGCGAACTCAACAGGAGAGCAAAATGGCTGTAACAGTTAGTACTAACGTCTCCGCGATGACCGCGCAGCGTTACCTAAACAAAGCGACTGATGAATTAAACACGTCGATGGAGCGCTTATCTTCAGGACATAAGATTAACAGTGCAAAAGATGATGCGGCAGGTCTACAGATCTCTAACCGCTTAACTGCACAGTCTCGTGGCCTAGATGTCGCAATGCGTAACGCGAACGATGGTATCTCGATTGCACAAACCGCTGAAGGTGCGATGAATGAGGCAACCTCTGTCATGCAACGAATGCGTGACCTTGCGATTCAATCATCGAACGGTACTAACTCTCCGGCTGAGCGTCAGGCGATCAACGAAGAGTCAATGGCATTGATTGACGAGCTAAACCGTATTGCAGAAACCACTTCATTTGGTGGTCGTCGTCTATTGAATGGCTCATTCGGTGAAGCAGCATTCCAGATTGGTGCGAGCTCAGGTGAAGCCATGATCATGGGACTCACCAGCATTCGTGCGGACGATACTCGCATGGGCGGTGTGACCTTCTTATCTGAAAATGGTAAAGATAAAAACTGGAGCGTTGACCCAGCTAAATCTGACTTGAAGATCACGCTACCAGGTATGGGTGAAGACGAAGACGGCAATGTTGATGATCTAGAAATCAACATTAATGCCAAAGCGGGCGACGACATCGAAGAGCTTGCCACTTACATTAATGGTCAGTCTGATATGATTAATGCGTCTGTAAGTGAAGATGGCAAGTTGCAAGTTTTTGTCGCGCATCCAAACGTTCAGGGTGAGATTTCTATTTCTGGTGGATTAGCATCTGAGCTTGGCCTGAGTGATGAACCTATCAGAACGTCAGTACAAGATATTGATATGACCACGGTACAAGGTTCTCAAAACGCGATTTCTGTGCTGGATTCGGCACTGAAATACGTAGACTCGCAACGTGCAGACTTAGGTGCGAAGCAAAACCGTTTGAGTCACAGCATCAACAACTTGGCGAATATCCAAGAAAACGTTGACGCATCGAACAGCCGAATTAAAGATACAGATTTTGCGAAAGAAACCACGCAAATGACCAAAGCACAAATTTTGCAACAAGCAGGTACATCGATTCTTGCTCAAGCGAAACAGTTGCCAAACTCTGCAATGTCACTATTGCAGTAGTTTACTTAGCCTGTACTCAATACATTCAGACGTGGATGGGAATGCAGGCTTTTGGCAAGCAACTTTACAATAGAATGAGCGGCTCTCTCATCTCTCACCTGCCAATCATTTTCAATGTAAAGTTGCACTCGGTATGCCGGAAATGTGTTCATTTCTCTTGATCTCCACATAGGCTCTGGCGACCAACCTAGCCCCAGTTCTCTCAAAGGAAAAGGGGCTTTTTCTTTTCTAATTTTCACGTCTATCGTCTGCGAACTAACCTTTAATTGTTTCCTTTTGCTGGTTTTCTATACAATTTGGCCCTCTCGGCTCGATTTGTGGAAACTTGAGTACTCTTTCTTACTTTTCTTCAATTTTATTAGCTAAATCTCGCAATGTTATTTTTTTAAACTTTTTTCTAAAGCTTCTGAATTTGGTGTCGTTAATAGAGGTAACTTTGAGAGAACTACTTGGTTTTCCGAGACGTCGGAAACCGCTACACCGGAAAATCAATTGGAGAAATCACCATGGCAGTGAATGTAAACACTAACGTATCAGCGATGACCGCTCAGCGTTACCTAAACAACGCAAACTCAGCTCAACAAACTTCTATGGAGCGTTTGTCTTCAGGTTTTAAAATCAACAGCGCAAAAGATGACGCTGCGGGTCTACAAATCTCGAACCGTTTGAACGTACAAAGCCGTGGTTTGGATGTAGCGGTTCGCAACGCGAACGACGGTATCTCGATTGCACAAACTGCTGAAGGTGCAATGAATGAGACCACTAATATTCTTCAACGTATGCGTGACTTGTCTCTGCAATCAGCAAACGGTTCAAACTCGAAAGCAGAGCGCGTTGCGATTCAAGAAGAAGTGACCGCGCTAAACGACGAACTAAACCGTATCGCAGAAACCACCTCTTTCGGTGGTAACAAGCTACTAAACGGCACACACGGTGCGAAATCGTTCCAAATCGGTGCAGATAACGGTGAAGCAGTGATGCTTGAGCTAAAAGACATGCGTTCAGACAACAAAATGATGGGCGGTGTGAGCTACCAAGCTGAAAGTGGTAAAGGTAAAGACTGGAACGTTGCTGAAGGTAAGAACGACCTAAAAATCAACCTAACGGACAGCTACGGCCAAGAGCAAGAAATCAACATCAGCGCAAAAGCGGGTGACGATATCGAAGAGCTTGCGACTTACATTAACGGTCAAACTGACCTAGTGAAAGCGTCAGTAGACCAAGACGGTAAACTGCAAATCTTCGCTGGCAACAACAAAGTTGAGGGCGAGGTCGAGTTTTCAGGTGGTCTATCTGGTGAACTAGGTTTGGGCGAAGGCAAAAAGGTAACGGTAGATACTATCGACGTAACCTCAGTTGGTGGCGCACAAGAATCTGTTGCTATCATCGATGCGGCACTGAAATACGTAGACAGCCACCGCGCAGAGCTGGGTGCATTCCAGAACCGTTTCAACCACGCAATCAGCAACTTGGACAACATTAACGAGAACGTGAATGCGTCGAAGAGCCGTATCAAAGATACTGACTTCGCGAAAGAAACAACGGCAATGACCAAATCACAAATTCTATCGCAAGCGTCAAGCTCAATCCTTGCGCAAGCGAAACAAGCGCCTAACTCAGCGCTAAGTCTGCTAGGTTAATCACTTTAACAAAGCAAGAAACCAAAGCCAGGCTCATCCCTGGCTTTTTGCTTATTGGCTATAACGATTCAGATGTGTCCTGACAGTATGTTCGATAAGGCATTCATATCGATTAGATGATCTCTTTAAATTCCAATGTTTCTGCGATGGTGGCGCAGAGACACCTGAGTCAAGCAGCTGCGCAAAATGTTGAGTCACAACGCAACCTAACTTCGGGGTTTCGAATCAACTCGGCGAGCGATGATGCGGCAGGTTTACAGATATCGAATACTCTCCATGTACAAACGAGAGGGCTTGATGTCGCCTTAAGAAATGCGCACGACGCTTTTTCTGTTGCTCAAACAGCGGAGGGAGCATTGCACGAAAGCAGTGAAATATTGCAACGCTTACGCTCTCTGGGGCTTCAAGCAGCAAACGGCAGTTATGACTCAAGTGATCGGCAAAGTATTCAATATGAGGTCGTAGCGCTGCAAGATGAGCTTGATCGTGTCGCGATCACGACAACATTTGCGGATAAAAACCTGTTTGATGGATCTTACGGTTCACAAAGTTTCCATATTGGCGCGAACGCTAATTCAATCTCTTTGACGTTACGTAACATGCGTAGCCATATCCCAGAGATGGGAGGGCAGCATTATGTTGGTGATGCGGTCGATAAAGATTGGCGAGTCACTAAAGATAACCAAACCCTAAAAGTCGAATACCAAGACAGTAAAGGGCAAACCCAAACGGAATCCATTGGACTCAAATTGGGTGACCGTATAGAACAGGTCGCCACTTACATCAATGCTCAACAATCGATAGTGAATGCTTCAGTAACGGAAAACAACGAACTGCAATTCTTCGCTTCTATGATGAAGGCGCCAGAGGGTGTGGTTCTCGAAGGGAGTTTAGCGGATGAGCTTGATGTGAGCGCTGGTCAATTAGTCACAATGGATGACATTGATATGTCGACGGCAGGTAAGGCTCAGCTTTCAGTTGGGGTGATTGATGCAGCAATTAAGTACGTTGATTCGCACCGAAGTGAAATTGGCAGCTTTCAGAACCGTGTAAACGGCTCGATGGATAACTTAAATACTGTGAATCGGAGTGTTACAGAGTCCAAGAGTCGAATAAGAGATACAGACTTCGCAAGAGAATCTACGGAAATGGTGCGTTCTCAAGTGCTCCAAGATGCGACAACTGCATTACTCGCTCAAGCGAAGCAAAGGCCGAGCTCAGCACTAGGCTTGCTCAGTTGAACGTGTTTCAGCGATGCACATCGCTCAGAAAAAAGTCAGATAATAAAAAACGCTGCCATTGGCAGCGTTTTTTTTCGTGTTCGATTAAGTAAAAATTACTTAGTTACACGTAGAACTGGAGTTTCACCAACAGTTACAGAACCAGAAAGCTTGTTTAGCTCTTTGATTTCGTCCATGTTAGAGATAACAACTGGAGTTAGCGTTGACTTCGCTTTCTCTTCTAGAAGAGCTAGATCGAATTCAATTACAGTGTCGCCAGCTTTAACAGTTTGACCTTCTTCAGCGATACGCGTGAAGCCTTCGCCTTTTAGTTCAACTGTGTCGATACCGAAGTGAACGAAAAGCTCAACACCGTCGTCAGACTCGATAGAGAACGCATGGTTAGTTTCGAAGATCTTACCGATAGTACCGTTTACAGGAGCTACCATTTTGTTGCCTGCTGGCTTGATAGCAATACCGTCACCAACGATTTTCTCAGCGAAAACAACATCTGGCACGTCTTCGATGTTTACAATCTCACCAGAAAGTGGCGCGATGATTTCGATAGCACCAGCGTCAGCGCTGTCATCAGATACAAGCTTCTTAAGTTTGTCAAACAGACCCATTGTGTCATGCTCCTAAGGTTTGGTTTTATTCTGTCGAATTATAGTATACCAATATAGCTCATTAGACGACTTTTTTCGCCGTCTAATGGCCATTAAGTATTGAATTACTTGGTACTACCGATTACTGAGCTTTCTCAGCAATAAACTTTTCTACCACGGCTTCGATTTCTTCTGCTGTCGGTAGAGAAAGGGCTTCTTCAGCCATTGCTTTCACTTCTGCGAAGTTAGAGTTACGAACTACTTTCTTCACTTTAGGGATTGAAATGCCGCTCATTGAGAACTCGTCCAGACCCATACCTAGAAGTAGAAGTGTTGCACGCTCGTCACCTGCAAGTTCACCACACATACCAGTCCATTTACCTTCTGCGTGAGAAGCGTCGATAACTTGCTTGATCACAGTAAGTACAGCAGGTGATAGTGGGTTGTATAGGTGAGAAATCATCTCGTTACCACGGTCAACCGCTAGTGTGTACTGAGTTAGGTCGTTTGTACCGATAGAGAAGAAAGATACTTCCTTCGCTAAGTGGTGTGCGATCGCAGCAGCAGCAGGAGTTTCAACCATAACACCGATTTCGATGTTTTCGTCGAACGCGTGGCCTTCAGCGCGTAGCTCTTCTTTGTACTCTTCGATCGCTTTCTTAAGCTCACGGATTTCTTCGACAGAGATGATCATTGGGAACATGATACGCAGTTTGCCGTGTGCAGAAGCACGTAGAATGCCACGTAGCTGATCACGAAGGATTTCACGACGATCTAGACTGATACGTACAGCGCGCCAGCCTAGGAATGGGTTCATCTCTTTTGGAAGATCCATGTATGGGAGATCTTTATCGCCGCCGATATCCATAGTACGGATGATCACAGCTTGACCGTTCATTGCTTCCGCAACTTCTTTGTACGCTTGGTACTGTTCTTCTTCAGTTGGTAGCGCAGTACGGTCCATAAATAGGAATTCAGTACGGTACAGACCAACACCTTCACCGCCGTTACGAAGGATACCGTCACAGTCTTTCACTGTACCGATGTTACCGCAAACTTCTACACGGTGACCGTCAGTCGTTTCTGCGTGTAGGTCTTTCAGTTTCGCTAGCTCTTCTTTTTCAGCTAGGAATGCTGCTTTAACCGCTTTTGCTTCTTCTAGCTCAGCTTCTGATGGGTTAACAACAATCTTGTTGTTCATTGCGTCAAGAATCAGCATGTCGCCATTCTTAACTTTCTTCGTGATGTCGTTAGTACCAACGATAGCTGGAAGCTCAAGTGAGCGAGCCATGATTGAAGTGTGAGATGTACGACCACCAATGTCACAAGCAAAACCAAGCACATAGTCTAGGTTAATTTGTGCAGTTTCAGATGGCGTTAGGTCGTAAGCAACAAGAATTACTTCTTCGTTGATATCGCTAAGCGAAACAATGTTGATGCCTAGTGCGTTCTTAACAAAACGAGAACCGATATCGCGGATGTCAGTTGCACGCTCTTTTAAGTATTCGTCGTCTAGAGACTCAAGAGCACATGCTTGCTCTTCGATCACTGAGTGGATAGCGTGATCAGCAGTCATCTTGTCGTTTTTGATAAGTGCTAGGATTTCCTCTTCTAGCTCTTCGTCTTCAAGAAGCATGATGTGACCTTCAAAGATCGCTTCTTTTTCTTCGCCAAACGTTTCAAGCGCTTTTTGCTTGATAGTTTCTAGCTGAGCTGCAGATTTGTTACGAGCGTCAAAGAAACGCTGAACTTCAGCTTCTACTTGATCGTCAGAAATAGTGTTTGTGTTTAGGACAATTTCATCTTCTTGAAGTAGTAGTGCTTTACCGATTGCAATACCAGGAGATGCTAGGATGCCTGAAATCATAGCCTTACCTTAAGTTTGGTCAACTTTATAAAACGGGAGAATAATGGGTGCGCTAACGAATAGTTTTAGCTTAGTTTTGAGCCTATTTCCAACGAAGCCATTTTGCTTTCACAAAATGGCTTCTGGAGTAGGAGACCGGATTAGTGTAGTTGGTCCATTAGAGCAACTAGGTGGTCAACTGCTTGCTGAGCTTGTGGGCCTTCAGCAGAAATAGTAACTTGAGTACCTTTTACTAGGCCTAGTGTTTGTAGTTTGAACAGGCTCTTAGCGCTAGCGCTTTTACCGTTAGAAGTCACAGTGATGTCTGCGTCGAATGCTTTTGCTTCTTTAACAAACTGTGCAGCTGGACGAGTGTGAAGGCCGTTTTCTGCTGTGATTTCTACTTGCTTCTCGTACATGTGATATACCCCAATAAATGTATTTTTTTGTTAGTTTGTGACCAGATTTTAGCTTAACTGCTTTACATCTTGTGCGCTAGCACGGGAAGAGTTCAAAGCGTGTCAGTTCTGATACTAGTCAAAAGTTTGGTAACTACGCAACTGTTTGCGTGCGTAATCACTTTGAAACCTTTTTGTGTTCTGCTTCTTTATTTTGAAGCTAGAAATAAAACACCCTGATATTACCAAAGGTAGGGCAGGGATCAACAAAAAAGCCCCTAAACGGGGCTTTTTTAAACTAAAAATTGATTTGAACACATATTATTGTTGGTTCTCTTTTTCGGTAAAGATACCTGCAAAGAGTGCTGTACTTAGGTAACGCTCACCGGAACTTGGCAAGACAGTTACAATTGTTTTTCCTTCAAATTCAGGTAGTTCCGCAAGTCGGTTCGCTGCAACAACCGCTGCGCCAGATGAGATACCAGCTAGGATACCTTCCTCTTCCATTAGGCGACGAGCCATCTCAATCGCTTCTTCTGAGGTAACTTGCTCAACACGGTCAATAATGTCTAAATCGAGGTTACCAGGGATGAAACCAGCACCGATACCTTGAATTTTGTGTGGGGCAGGTTGGATTTCTTCGCCAGCAAGTGCTTGTGCAATAACCGGAGACTCTGCTGGCTCAACTGCAACAGAAGTGATGGCTTTGCCTTTTTCACCTTTGATGTAACGGCTAGTACCTGTAATAGTACCGCCCGTACCAACACCAGCAACGAATACGTCGATTTCACCGTCTGTCGCTTCCCAAATCTCAGGGCCCGTAGTCTTTTCGTGGATTTCTGGGTTCGCTGGGTTGTCAAATTGTTGAAGAAGTAGGTACTTCTCAGGGTTGCTTGCTACGATTTCTTCTGCTTTAGCAATCGCCCCTTTCATGCCTTTCGCCGCTTCAGTCAGCTCAAGGTTCGCGCCTAGTGCTTTTAGTAGCTTACGGCGTTCTAGGCTCATTGATTCAGGCATGGTCAATGTTAGCTTGTAACCGCGAGCAGCCGCTACGAATGCTAGAGCAACACCAGTGTTACCACTGGTAGGTTCTACAAGCTCTACACCTGGCTTAAGAAGGCCCGCTTTCTCTGCTTCCCAGATCATGTTTGCACCGATACGGCACTTAACACTGAAGCTAGGGTTACGCGCTTCAATTTTTGCGAGAACTTTGCCTTTACTTACTTTGTTTAGACGAACGAGAGGTGTATTACCAATAGTAAGAGAGTTATCTTCGTAGATTTTGCTCATAGTGATGTTCCTTCATTACACGTTGTGTGAATATGGATAGAAGAATATGCGGTATGAAAAAAAGGGAAAAGGATTAAAAAGTTATATCTTATTAGGTTGGCCCAGAACTTGATAGAAGAAAAGGGAAAAGCTGGCGCTGATCCCTTTCCTTCATCTCTAATCGACTATCGTTGGTGCTTAAACTCCGCGACCCACATAGCGGTTGCACCACATATTGCTACAGGCATGACAATGAGGTTCAAAATTGGGATCGTCGTAAACACAGACACCAATACCCCAAAGCCATAGGCCTTACCTTGCTTTTGTTTCAATTTGTAACGCATGTCGTTAAATGGGATTTTATGGTTATCAAACGGGTAGTCACAATATTGAATCGCGAGCATCCAGGCGGTAAAGATAAACCATAAAAATGGGCCTACTGTTTGTCCAAGGGCAGGGATGAGCAATAATAGGAATAGGCCTATTGCTTTAGGTAATATGTAAAGGAGCTTTCTCCACTCACGAGCTAAAACGCGAGGAACATCTTTCAGGACGGCAGTGAAACCATCATCATTTACTTTTTGTCCCGTTAAGTACTCTTCCACTTTTTCAGCCAAGAGGCCATTGAATGGCGCGGCGATAAAGTTCGCGAGCGTGCTGAAAAAATAGGAGAAGGTAGCGAGTATCGTCAGAGCGAGTAAAGGCCAAAGAATGTAAGTTAACCAGGATAAAAACTCAGGCAGCTGCCCAATCCAGCCTTCTATCCATATATTAAGGTTTGAAAATAGATAGAAGATGGCACCACCTACAAGCAAGATATTTGCAAGTAGAGGTAAGATGACAAAGCGCCTGATTTTAGGGGCAAGTGCCAATTGTATCCCGTATAGAAAATAACCGAACCCGGTTCTCTGCTGATTGTTTTGCTTCATGTCTATTTTGGCTTCGTGTAAATGAAAACTCATTGTACCTGTGAGGACTTTTCTTTCAATGCCCTGACAAATGACGTCTTGTTAAGTGGAATCGTGGCAAGAATCACAACAAAAAACGGAACTTCTTGCATTAAGTTGTTCTAAATCTACATATAGTTTTGGTAAAGTAAACGTATCATTCAGATTTATTGCACTTGGGTTGCTGCTCAAGGAACTGCGAGTAGTAAAAACAAGTATATTGAGAGTAAATAATGCAGGAATTGCGATTCGTACTCATTGTTGTTGGCGCATTAGCCATCGCGGCATTACTGTTTCATGGTTTATGGAGCAGTAAAAAAGAAGGCAAAGCAAAGTTTGGTAACAAGCCACTTGGTAAGCTGGATGTTGACCAAGAAGACAAAAATGATCTTGTTGAGAAAGAACGAGACTTCGCTCCCGCTCCTGAAGATGACTTTGAGATCATTCGCAAAGATCGCAAAGAACCAGATTTTGGGATGGCGAGCTCTTTCGACAACAAGTTTGAATCTGACCCGTTATTCGGTGGTCCATCTGAAGTCAAACAGACGCAGCAGGAGCTGGATGACATCCCTTCATTTGTTGCAGAAAAAGATAAAGAAGAGGACGTTGAGCCTGTTGTTCAAGCAACAGTAGCTGAAGAGCCATTCCAGCCCGCTGTGGAAGAAGACGCTATTCCCGCCGCGTTTGATATTACGGAGAAAGAACAGCAAGTCGAAACGGTTAGTGAGCCTGTCGTTGCAGAGCCTAAGGAAGAGCCAAAGCCAGAACCTGAAATGCAAGTGATTGTATTGAATGTGCACTGTGCTGGTGAAGAGCCATTTGTTGGTACTGCTTTATTTGAAAGTATGCAACAAAACGGTCTAATTTATGGCGAAATGGATATTTTCCACCGTCATGTCGACTTGTCCGGTAACGGCAAAGTGCTGTTTAGCGTCGCTAATATGATGCACCCTGGTACGTTTGAGCATGCTGATCCTGCTGAGTTTACAACGAAGGGTATTTCATTCTTCATGACATTGCCTTGTTATGGCGAGGCTGAACAGAACTTCAACTTAATGCTCCGAACTGCGCAGCAAATTGCTGATGACTTAGGTGGTAACGTACTTGATGACCAGCGCAACTTAATGACGCCAGATCGTTTAGCATCTTATCGACGTCAAATAGTTGAGTTTAATGCCGCTAACGCATAATCTTAACAGCAAATAATAATAGGGCTCCGGATGGAGCCCTTTTTCTTGGATTTCCCAACCTCACCGATTGAAAATACACGGGGCTTTACTATGTCTGAATCAGTACTTCAGCGACTAGAAGAACTAAAAGAGTCGTTGCATTACCACGCTGTGCGTTACTACGTGGAAGATAACCCAGAGATCCCTGATGCCGAGTACGACCGTTTAATGCGAGAGTTACTGGATATTGAAGCAGAGAACCCTGACTTAATAACCGTAGACTCGCCAAGCCAACGTGTCGGTGGGCAACCTCTCTCTGCGTTTAGCCAAGTGACACATGAAGTACCGATGCTTTCGCTTGATAACGCGTTTGATGATAGTGAACTCGATAGTTTCCACAAGCGCGCACAAGAGCGCGTGGGCAGCCAGAGTGTGAAAGAATACTGTTGTGAGCCTAAATTGGATGGACTCGCCGTAAGTTTGTTATATGAGAATGGCGTTTTAGTTCAGGCGGCCACTCGAGGCGATGGTACTACGGGTGAAAACATCACAGAGAATGTGCGTACGATTAAAGCTATTCCTTTAAAACTCAGAGGTAATGACTGGCCAAATCGTCTTGAAGTTCGTGGTGAAGTCTTTATGCCGAAAGCTGGGTTTGAAAAGCTCAATGAATTAGCAAGGAAGAAAGGCGAGAAAATCTTTGTTAATCCACGTAACGCTGCGGCAGGTAGCTTACGACAATTGGATTCACGTATTACGGCTTCTCGTCCGCTTAGCTTCTATGCATACAGTGTAGGCGTGGTGCAAGGTGCAGAATTGGCAGCAAGTCATTACGAACGCTTTTTGCAAATCAAATCTTGGGGACTGCCAATGTGTCCGGAAACTAAGCGAGTTGAAAGCTTGGCGGATGTAAAAGCTTACTACCAAGATATATTGCAGCGTCGTGATGCCCTCCCTTATGAGATCGATGGTGTCGTTATTAAAATTGACGATATTGCCGTGCAAGAGCGTCTGGGTTTTGTTGCTCGCGCTCCACGTTGGGCGATTGCCTACAAATTCCCAGCACAGGAAGAAATGACGACACTGAATGAAGTGGAGTTCCAAGTCGGTCGCACTGGTGCGATTACACCTGTTGCTAAACTAGAGCCTGTATTTGTTGGCGGGGTAACGGTAAGTAATGCGACGCTTCATAACGCAGATGAGATTGAACGTCTGCAGGTCAAGATTGGTGATCACGTTGTGATCCGCCGTGCTGGCGATGTTATTCCCCAAGTCGTTTCTGTCATCAAAGAGCGTCGACCAGAAACAGCTCGAGATATTGTTTTCCCAACTCAGTGTCCTGTTTGTGGTTCGCATGTTGAGCGGATCGAAGGAGAAGCGGTAACACGTTGTATGGGGGGCTTAGTTTGCCAAGCCCAACGCAAACAAGCGCTAAAACACTTTGTTTCTCGTAAAGCGTTAGACGTTGACGGTTTAGGCGATAAAGTGATCGAGCAGCTTGTTGATCGTGAGATGGTGAAAACTCCTGCTGACTTATTTAAGTTATCAGCGGGGATTTTAACCGTACTAGATCGCATGGGGCCAAAGTCTGCGCAGAATATTGTGAATGCGTTAGAAAAATCCAAAGAAACAACTTTACCTCGGTTTTTGTATTCACTGGGGATCCGTGAAGTTGGCGAGGCAACCGCAGCAAACTTAGCAATGCACTTTAAAACGTTGGGAGCGATCCAAAATGCTACCGAAGAGCAGTTGATTGAAGTGCAAGACATCGGTGCTGTGGTTGCTCAACATATTACGACTTTCTTTAGTGAAGAACAGAACCAAGCGGTGGTTAAAGATTTGCTTGAACAAGGAATTCATTGGCCAGAGATTAATACTACTGAGCAGGTGGGGGAATTACCATTAGAAGGTAAAACAGTAGTATTAACGGGAACACTTTCTCAACTGGGGCGTACAGAAGCCAAAGAAGCCCTCCAAGCACTGGGGGCTAAAGTGACGGGTAGTGTTTCTAAGAAAACCGATATTTTGTTTGCTGGTGAAAATGCAGGTTCGAAGCTCGCAAAGGCACAAGAACTGGGTATCGAAATTAAAACAGAACAAGACTTACTCGAACTGATGAATTAAGTCTTCTCAAAAAAGCTAAAAAATAACTAAAAGCCCCGTATGGTAAGCATGCGGGGCTTTTTATTGTTCATAATTAAGTGTTTTTTTATTGAGTAATTGATGCCTTTGTTCTTTTCAGTGATCAAGATCGAACCTTGGGTTATTGGTTTTTTTGGCTTTTTTAGTCTGCGAGTGACTTCAAGTTGATACTTTTGAGTTCAATTTAAGTGTTTGATTTTAAATAATAATTTATTGTGTTGTGTTGATGTTGTTAAAAATAAGATCTGGATCAATAAGTTATATGGAACTTTGGAGTGGCTCATATTTTTTTAGAAAAAAAATAAGTTCCATTTGGATGTTTTTAGCTGCGAAGTTAGTCTTAATCACGTGGATACACGGTGTGTATGCAGGAACTAAAAAAAGCCAAATTAGAAATAATGAGGTTTGATCAGGAATTTACTTCTCTCCTTCGGCGGCCAACTAAAGGTGAGATAGAAAAATACAGCTATATCCATTTTTAGGAGTTTTTCCATGGACAAATTTTTTAAGGTTTCAGCGTTAACCGCAGCAATGTTTGGTGTTGTTGCTGTCGCTCCAGCTACAGCGTCTACTGAAAGTGCAGCAGGTGGCGAGTACGTAGAGAAAGTGAACGAATTTATGCAAGACTCAAGTCTGAATGCATTATTCATAGTTGATACTCGTTCACGAACTCGTACAACAGGTAAGCCCGGCGGTGAAAATGGTGACCGTTGGAGTCGTCTAAACTACTCTTCTTACAACGCAATTTTAGACTTCACTTCTGGCTACCACGATGGTTGGGTGGGCGCAGATGTTGCGGCTTACTACTCTGGCGATCTTTACAACGATAGTCTTTACAATTCAAACGAAGGCTACCTATGTAACGAAATCTCAACTTGTAACAACCTAGACTGGGGTGCAGGTGATGGTCAGCAGCTTAAAGTTTACAAAGCAGCGCTGAAATTCAAAGCAAACGAAAACTTTAATGCTCGTTTCGGTATGTTACAGGCTGGTGGTAACGGTACAATCGGTAACGTTTGGAGCTTTGTACCTGGTACTTACCGTGGTTTCGAACTAAACGCTAAACTTGGTGATTTCAACCTAAGCTACTTTGGCGCAGACCAATTTACAGCACCTTGGCTGCTTCACGAAGATGATTACGCACCAGCGCTTTGGTCTGACACTTCATGGAGCTACCTACACTCTCTAGGCCTAAACGGTAACCTAACTGACAGCTTGTTTATGCAACTTGGTTTGGGTCAAGCTACTGGCGTTCAATATGCAAATGGTGTTGACTGGGGTGCAGGTCAAGTAACTAGCTACCACAACGAAACTGACAACACTTCTTACAAGGCTTACTTGAAGTACACTGTTAGTGACCGTACAACTCTAGCATTTGATTTCTACGGTGTTGACGATGATGTGAAATACGATGGTCTAGGTTTCCACACTGGTCTATCTTTGAATCAATCTTTCGGCAAGCTAGCTTGGATGTCTGAGTTGCGCTACACAGACACAGATAACCGTGCGGACTTCGTTCCTCGTACTATTCATACATATGGTATGAACAATGGTACTTGGTCTCAGTGGTGGGACGCGCTGTCTGACTGGAACAAAGCGGGTGAGCTAGCATGGTACAACCGTCTATCTTACAACCAAGGTAACGGCTGGAACTACTACCTAGGCTTTGGTTACGGTACTGGCGCTGACTCTGCAGCAAGCGGAGCATCAGGTGACTGGGATTACGAAAGCGAATACGCAGTTAACGCAACAGTATCTTACTCACTACAAAGTGGCGCGCTTAAAGGTTCTACCATTCGTTTACACGGTACAATCCTAGAACGTGATGAGTACGCAGGTGCTGGCGATGCGGATGAAACAGACTTACGTCTACAAGTTCTTATCCCTTACAGCTTCCACTAATACTTAATTAGATAATAAAAGGAGCCGCTAGGCTCCTTTTCTATTTCACTTCTCGGCCGTCGTATATTTTGCAATATAACGGTGGCAACATATGTACATTACCGTTTGGCAACTCACACTTTATCTCTGGGCCTAACGTACGACCACCGGATGCACCATTAGCATGAGTGGTTAACGGAATTATGGCAAAAGATATTACTAATAGACCAGATAAAAATCTCATAATAATCACCTTAATATAAACTTTAAATATCTACGTGCTTGTATAAACCGTGACTACGCAGAAAGGCAAGGTTGAATAGGGCTATTATATCAAACTAAGCTCTTACTTCTTTACTATTCCCATTCCCCACCTCTAAATCGACACATTTCACTTGGAATATTCGTAACGTCGCCACTTGGCATCTTGCATTCGACTATAGGTCCCAAATTAGTTGTACCGCCGTTTCCGTTGTTGTAGGCAAAGGAAGAAAAAGAAAAAATACCGCACAACATTAAAAAGAGAAGCTTATTCATAGTACATCCTCTTACTTACCAAATAAAAAGCACTCAACTTAAATGCTTATGCGTTAAGTATGTATCCGAGGATAAAAAGATCAAAAAATAATTCAATAAAGTTTTATTTTTTAAAATAAATTTAGATCGATAATTTACCTAGATATATTTCTATCTTATTGATTGTCGTGTGTTGAATAATTAAATAATAGGAAATGGTAGGTAGGGTATTAATAATATTACTAATACTTATTTTTTTCTCGATTTTAATTAAGGTAATGAAATGAAAGCAGTTGTTTAGATTAAAGTAATGGAGCATGATTTGCCCCATTACTTTGGCATAAATTAATTAGAATCAGGCTCAATGATTAAAATAATACCTTCAACATCGGTGATTCTTACGCGGGTACCGGCTGGAAGTGCTTGATCCGATTGTGCGGACCATGTGGTATCGGCTACCTTGATGCGATTGAGCCCGACGGAAAAGTCTTCTTCAAGGATAAGAGTACGCCCAATTAACTGCTTGTACTTTTGGTTCAGATCTCTTTCTTGGTCTTCTTGCTTGTCTTTAGACCATTGTCGTCGCCACCAAAGCCAGGTGGTGATTAAGCTGAAGCTTGCAAAGCAAAGCCATTGCAATTGCCAGCTCATTGGCAAAACGGTCATGAGTGCTCCAACGATAAGTGCAGACATCCCGAGCCAGAGAAAATACCCTGCGGTACCAAGTAGCTCAACTGCTAAAAGAGCAAAGCCAAACGCTAGCCAATGCCAGAAAGAGATACCTTCCAACAAACTAAAAAAGTCCATAAATTATTCTTTATCTTGCTGTTTAAACATTTCTGCTATCCCTGCAACCGAGCCCATTAGTCCGGTTGCTTCTAATGGAAGCATAATGATTTTACCATTTTCGGCTTGACCAATGCTCTTGATCGCTTCGGTATAACCCTGTGCAATGAAGTAATTGACGGCTTGCATGTCACCTTTTGCAATGGCTTCGGAAACCATGTAAGTCGCTTTTGCTTCTGCTTGCGCGGCACGCTCACGTGCTTCTGCATGGAGAATAGCAGACTGCTTTTCGCCTTCAGCTTTTAATATCTCTGATTGTTTATGACCTTCGGCCTTTAATATCTCAGCTTGGCGAACCCCTTCTGCTTCAAGAATTTCCGCACGCTTATTACGCTCGGCTTTCATTTGCGCATTCATTGCAGCGGTCAGATCGGCTGGTGGCTGGACATCTTTAATCTCAATTCGTGTGACTTTTACGCCCCAAGGGTTTGTTGCTTGGTCAACAATCGCCAACAGCTTAGAGTTGATCATGTCGCGTTGGCTCAGCATTTCGTCCAGTTCCATTGAACCTAAAACGGTACGAATGTTCGTAAGGGTCAAGTTTCTAATAGCGTGTTCTAAGTCGTTGACTTCATAAGCCGCTTTTGCAGCATCGATCACTTGAACAAATCCGACAGCGTCAATAACCACGTTAGCGTTATCTTTTGAAATGACCTCTTGCGCAGGAATATCGAGAACGCGCTCCATCATGTTTACTTTTTGACCAACTTTATCAACGAATGGAATGATCAAGTTTAAACCCGGCTTTAATGTGTGGGTGTAGCGTCCGAAGCGTTCAACTGTCCAGTTGTTTCCTTGCGGAACCGTTTTAATGGCTGAAGATAAGATAACGACAGCAAGAACGACGAAAATACCGATGGTGATCAGTGAATCAATTGGCATTAGTTATTCCCTTAAGTGCATAATATTCGATCCATTTTTACCTATTTATAGACAATAGACAATTGAAGTTCTGAGACCTTTGAGAGGTTATTGGTTTTTTATATGACAAAGGCCGGAAACACCGGCCTTTGTCATTGCATGGTTTTACTCTCGCTATTTTGCGGGGTATTCAATCCAACTTGAACCATCAAGAGAAACATAATATTTCCCTTGTACTTCAATCACAGTAGAGCCTGAGTTCTGCGCGACAACTCGTGTTTCTGGTAGGTTCTCTGTCAATATTGAAGGGCTAAACGTCTTACTTTGATAAATGTTTTTATCCAGGATATTCGAAACGAGCTGCGACAATGCCAGATAGCTAGATGGCTCGCTTACGTGTTCGGTGTCGCCCTGACGCTGAATTCCTTCTCCGAAGATTTTAATTCCTACCGGTGTATGAATGATTGTCGGTGCAGGAATTTCTCGCATACCCGAAATTTGCATGCGGTCTCCTCGCATTCCACCACCATGTTCTGGTACCAAAGCGACAACGATGTTGCGTTTTGAGGACTCTAAGGTTTTAAAGAACGCGTGGAGATCATCAAGCAAATTCTTAAGGCGCATTTTGTAGCTAGCAATAGATGTGCTTGAATTCGCATTGATGATCCTGTTGCCATCATGTAGTGAAATTGAGTTGTAGAGTGCCACGACTTTGTCGTCACTACTGTTAAGTCTTTGCTGCCACCAGTTATCCAATACTTGCTTATCGCGGAAGATCGAAGAGCCATCAAAAGATTTTTGGTAAGGAGTTAAGTCTTCTTGAGACATAAGAGCCGCTTGTAAGTCGCCGTCTTTTTTGATCAATTCAAGGAAGCTATCAAAGACACCATTGTGGTTCATCAGTAAATTTTCTGTGAAGCCTAGCTCTTTCAAACTTTCGAACAAGTAGCACTGCTTTGATGGTGCTGGCTGGAACAGTTGACTGTGTTCCTGTTGACCACAATTAGCTCGTAACAGACGAATGACCGCAGGCCCGCTGTATGACGTTGCAGAGCTAAAGTTGTCGAACATGATGTCAAATTCTTTGAATAGAGGATGATCGGCCAGTCCTGCAATTTCGATGTCATCCCACGCGACCGAGCAAATACTCAAGAACAACAAATCGAAAGGAGCATCCATTGCGCTGTTGGTATCGAATGCCACACGTCGAGAAGCTTCTTTAGAAAAGAAATCTGCAGTTAACGTGTTGAAACTGGCATCATTAATTTCCGTTATTTGAGGTTGTTTGCTAGCAGTAACCTCGGTTGTCGGCTGTTGTTGAGCTACTTCTGCAGCCACTGTTGTCTGAGGTTCAGTCGTCATAGGAATACTTATATAGACCATCGCAATAACCACAAAGACTGAAACTCTAACGAACTTGCTCAAAATAAAGTACGCACCACACAAAGCGAGCAATCCGAGTATTGCTTGGAATGATAAAAATCGTCCCAAAAGCTCGACCAGATAACTCAATTCAAACTGCATTAACTGTCCCGCTTGAGCCCAAAGACGGTCTAGAGGAGGTAGGTAAGAATCGTAATGCAAGAGCCACGCTGCGGCGACAAATACAACGATATGACGTACCGCATTTAGGCTTTTCATCGAGATAGGAAGCAGGATGAAGATCAACAGCGCAAAGTTTTCTATTGGATGGAAATCGATGATTCCTTGAAAATAGAGCGCTGTTTTTGCGATAAAGTAAATATTCCACCAGCCCAATCCTATAGTAGAGGGGGTAGAGTCATGAGAATGCGATATCATTACTTAAGCTTCTTAGTATTAGTGGCTGATGTATCTAGCTCAAAATAGCGCGAGCGTTTTAAGTGCTTGTGGTAAAAGCGTCGGGTAGCGTTTACTAGGTCACGGATAAAGTATCCTAGGAGTAGGCCAATACCTGAGCTGATAATCACGGTCAGTAAAAAATCGTTAATATTCATGAACGCTCCTTGAGCTCGATGGTTTTTTTCACAGCAAACAAAGGAGGAACATCAGTAATGGAGTTAGTGGCGGTATGGAATATTTTCCTCTCTGTCGCCAGAGCTGAAACGTCGTCGGATATGACGGCTTCATCTTGAACGATGAATTTTAACTCTGTTTCGATATCTAATTGAGTATCAAACGTGTGAGTTGAATGAAATAAGTCTCTCACTGGGAACTCAAATATATTGTTGAGTGCAATATCAATATCGCTATGTCGAATAGCACTGAACAAGACATATAGAGCTTTGTTGCAGGCTGTCACAACGTCGCCATCTCTTCGAATATGGCAAAGACGTAAACATTCCTCTGCCGTCATACCTGGTAATAAGTTCAGCTTGATAAGCGCAAAGTTCACATTTGAGTGTGTTGAGTGGGAAATGACGTCAATACAGTATTGGCTAAAGTCCTGGTTTTGTAAGTAGCCTTTGCTACCAAACTTAAGGTCATACTTTAAGAGCGCCTCTAAACTGTCAGGAATTGGGCGTGTAAGCATCTGGCCTTGAATTGCTTCAACCTGAGTCATAAAGCGCATTGGGGGGATTTGCGCGTGAGAAATGAAGTTTGCCCCCGAGCGAAGTAAGAACTTTTCATCTGCATATCTCAGACATTGTTGGGTCTCCCTGACAATAATCTTTAGCTGACGGCCATACGCGGACCTTAAACGGTAGCAATCTAACGCGATCTGTTGAACTTCGCTTTGGTTATCACAGCTGAAAACAATAGTTGAAGAGCGAGGGTTGTCTAGCATCGCTATGAGTCCTTGATTGCTCTCTGCCACACGCATCCCTTTTGGGGCTTTCACGCTTTCTCTGAAAGCTCTTCTGCTGACATAGATTCTATCGCTATCCGATTTGTCTTCTGGCATGACATGAGATTGATGCGTTTCGTAAGACGTTGCTTTTAGTGTTTTATCTTTAGTTTTAGTGAGAATGTATTCGTGTTGGGTAATTACACCGTGTTTATTGGACCAAAAATCCACAAGATAGCAGTAGCGAGCGTCATCTAATGATGTCATGGTCGCCAAACCTGCAATGTGTCTATTATGAGAAATAAGAATGGGCTTTAATAGTGAAGTCGTCAGATGCCCATATATACAAACACTAATAGTGATTTTTTTATTATTTGCCAGCTCATTTAAGCTTTGTAGAAAGACACTTATAAAATCATCATTAGTTGATGATAGTAGCGAGTCTGGAACAACTAATAGACATGTAGAAAACTTCTTTATGTTCGTTTGGTGAATGTCTTTAGCAAGATTTATAGCTTTGGGTGTTTTTTTTGTGAATTTATGACTAAGAAAAAAACACTGTTCAAGGTGGGTTTTAGATAAGTCATTGAATTTCATTAAGGCTTCATCATTCAATGTGGACAAAAAAGTTTCTTTGTCTGTAAAGCTTGTAAGTGAAGTGTTGTCATTTTCCGGTAGTGTACTGAACAAATAATCAATAAGCATCTGTTTATGAGTAAATAAGTTTACATAAACAGAGTTTATCTCTCGTTCGTTTTTAATAGCAGATGATTCAGAGAGTGATGACATAAAGAGCCTTAAATCAATAACTTAATGTGTTTTGTGAAGCTCACAATCCGTTGTATGCTAATCGTTACAATTTTGATTTTCTTAGTGACAAGAAAATGACGCTAAGATATTAAACGAAATTGATCAGAAATTAAAATAGTTATAGCATGTGCTTCACATGATGTTTATGAGTTTAAAATCAATAGTCTCTAAGTCTATGATTCTCATTTAAAATATTTAAATTTCTTATGTGTATTAAATGGATGGTAACAATTCATTATTGTAATCCTTTTTTCTGAAGTTAAATATTATTTAGGCCTTTGTTATTTATATGGGCTATAAATAAACTTATTCACATTCATCATCGTTCTATAAATATGAGACGCATAGGTCGATGCGTCAATTTTTTAACAATGGAATTTATACTGAAAATGATAGTGGCGGGATTGCTGTTATCTCAGTTTAAGCTCCGTTACATTGTGAAAAATTCTATGACTGAGTCTGCAAAAGATATTAATTCGATCTACTCTTCTTATAACTTAACTCAATACACGTATATTGAAACAACAGAAAACGAGTCTTACGTACAAGTTAAAAATAAGTGGCAAGTCTTCAAAGCCAACGGTGCTCGTAATGTTCTATCTTTGGTACGTAATACGCAGAAAAATTCAGAAACGGAAGCGATATGAAGCGCCTTCTATTTGTTAGTTTAAAAGGCGGCTGTGGCTCAACGACCGTCGCTGCGAATTTGGCACAAGCGTTAGTTAAGATAAATAAACAGGTACTGGCCATTGAGGTGGTGCCTAATAGTTTACTGCAAGCTCATCTTGGCTTGCCGAGGGAAGAGCAAGGAGGCTGGGCGAAACAACTTCTTTTAGATAAGCCTTGGACCCAGGCTGGTTATGAAAGCCCACAAGGTGCACTTTTTTTACCGTTTGGCCATCTGAATTCTGAGCAGTTAAAAGCGTTTTTTAATGAGCGTTCTCACTATCTATCAATGCTAGGTGAAATGACGTTGCAAGTGAGCGAAAACCGTGGTGAGCAGTGGCTGCTTTTTCACGCCGACTTAGCAGAGCTTACTGATCCTGAAGTGCGATCTTTTGTCGACTCAATGGATATGATTGTGGTGGTGGTAACGGCAGACGCCCTGAGTTATCTCACTCTTCAATCTTGGCTACAACATGAAGAGCTATCGAGATTGCTTCGCTCTGATAAATTACGTTTTTTGGTGAATAAATATCAGCCAGAAACCGAAATTGGTCGTGATTTCATGTTGGTGCTGAAAAAGGAACTTAGCGAATCCTTGATTCCTGTTTCGATTCATCGAGATACGGCATTGCTTGAATGTGTGGCAAACCTGACGACCGTTCAACACTATTCGCCATCGAGCCAAGCCGCAAAAGATTTTCAGTCTTTTGCTTTTTGGTGTGTATCAGCGTTATCAAGCGCTCAGGACCAAAGCTAATTTATGCGAAGTCTTAATCTGATTTTCCAACGTTGGGTAGTGGACCAATTCAGACTGCAGAAGAACGCTTACGAGCAAGCCTGGAATTGTAAAACAAACTGGGTTGGTGAGTGTGCTTTGTCTTTTTGGTTTTCATTGAGTTTTGTATTTTTAAAGCCGGTTATTTCGGGTGTTCCCTCATGGAAACTGCCTTTGGTTTACTATCCAAACGTTAATTTTGCTGCGCCAAGATGGTTTGATCCTGTACGTTTTATTATCCAAAGCGTGTGGTTGCTTTGCTTCAGGCAAAACGTAAATGTAAATACAGCATGGTCCAAAAAAACCAGCAGCTTAGCGATGACTTTAGCCGAGCAAATTCGCAATGCGTTCTACTTGCCATTTGAATTGGTTGCAAAAGGCGTCCGCTGGTTAGAACAGACAGCGAACAACATCAAAGATCCACAAGTTCGAGAGCGTATTAAAGCAAGTAAGTCAGCGATGGCGTTGAACTACACCTTGTTGTTTTTCGTGGTGTTAATCGCTTTGCTTTGTTTTACGGTGCCATTTGGTTATCAGGCTCAGACTGTCTTTGTGCTGTTACTCTGGGCATTAGCGATGATGGTCCGTCGCATGCCGGGTCGTTTTCCTACCATGCTTTTGATCATCTTGTCGGTTACGGCCTCATGTCGATACTTGTGGTGGCGTTATTCGTCTACCCTGAACTGGGACGATCCTGTTGCTTTGTTTCTAGGGGGCGTTTTACTTCTAGCTGAGACGTATTCTTGGATTGTGCTGATGCTTGGCTATTTCCAAAATATCTGGCCATTGAATCGCAAACCAGTATCGATGCCACCGGATCAGTCAACTTGGCCAACCATTGACTTGATGATCCCTACTTACAACGAAGATCTCGATGTTGTGAAAGCGACGGTTTATGCCTCGTTAGGTGTCGATTGGCCGAAAGACAAACTTAACATCCACATTCTGGATGACGGCAAGCGTGATAGCTTCCGAGATTTCGCCAAAAGTGTAGGGGTGAACTACATCCGCCGCCCAACGAATGAACATGCGAAAGCCGGTAACATTAACTATGCGTTGAAGCAGACCAGCGGTGAGTTTGTTGCGATTTTTGACTGTGACCATATTCCTACACGAGCATTTTTTCAGCTCACAATGGGGATGTTCCTGAAAGATCCAAAGTTGGCGCTTATTCAGACGCCGCACCATTTTTTCTCACCGGATCCTTTTGAGCGTAACTTATCGAACTTTCGTAACGTGCCAAACGAAGGCAACTTGTTTTACGGCCTGATTCAAGATGGTAACGACTTATGGGATGCGACTTTCTTCTGTGGCTCGTGCGCTATTTTACGTCGAGAGCCTTTAGAGGAAGTCGGTGGTATTGCAGTCGAAACCGTGACGGAAGATGCGCACACGTCTCTGCGCATGCACCGTTTAGGCTATCGTTCTGCATATCTTAAGCAGCCGATTTCTGCTGGTTTGGCGACAGAAACATTGTCTGCACACGTTGGGCAACGCATTCGTTGGGCTCGCGGGATGGCGCAGATATTTAGGGTCGATAATCCATTGACTGGAAAGGGGCTTAAGCTCTCTCAACGGCTTTGTTACGTCAATGCCATGCTGCACTTTCTATCTGGTATCCCGAGGATTGTATTCCTGATCGCACCCTTGGCTTATTTGTTGCTGCATTCCTACGTGATTTATGCGCCAGCGCTGGCGATCATTTTGTACGTATTACCCCACATGATTCACGCCAGCATGACCAACTCTCGTATGCAGGGTGACTACCGTTATTCGTTTTGGGGTGAGGTATACGAAACCGTGCTTGCTTGGTATATCGCAAGGCCAACAACGGTGGCTTTGTTTGCGCCCCATAAAGGGACATTCAACGTAACGGCAAAAGGCGGTTTGGTTGAAAAGTCTCACTACGATTGGGTGATCTCTCGACCATATTTGGTTTTGGTTGCACTCAACATTTTGGGCTTCGCTGTAGGGATTTACCGAATGGGGTGGGGGCCTCAAAATGAAATCGGTACAGTTATCGTGAATCTCGTATGGACGATGTACAACCTGTTGATTTTAGGTGCTGCCGTTGCGGTTGCAGTAGAAGCTAAACAAGTGCGAAAAGATCACCGAGTAGAGATGGCGATTCCTGTCGCGGTTAGGCTTAATTCTGGGCATTTAATACAAGCGCAGATGAAGGATTTCTCTTTGGGGGGCGTGCGCATAGAAATTGACGGGGTCGATGAACCAACCTGTGCTTACTTACTCGGTCAAACCTTAGAAGTGATCCTCAATCGAGGTGGCCAAGAATTCGTGTTCCCTATGACGGTTGCCTATGCTCATAAGGGGATATTTGGTTTACAACTCAACGAATTGTCTCATCAACAACAAATCCAATACGTCCAATGTACATTTGCACGTGCAGATACATGGGCGAAATGGCAACAAGGTTATCAATCAGATAAACCTCTATCGAGTATGCAGGCTGTACTGCAAGTCGGCTTTAATGGATACAAACGCTTGCTGCAACATTGTCCTAAGTTTGTTCAGGTCAGTGTGGATGCACTTTTATTTTGTATCGAATTT
This sequence comes from Vibrio sp. 1562, assembly GCF_033340155.1. NCBI lineage: Bacteria > Pseudomonadati > Pseudomonadota > Gammaproteobacteria > Vibrionales > Vibrionaceae > Vibrio > Vibrio sp. 1562. The sequence continues at coordinate 40,374 of NZ_JAWOVY010000015.1, read as the reverse complement.
ATTTGGTCACTAAGACCTCGTTATGTCCCAATCAGGACCTCAAGTCATGCTAAATAATAAAAAACTAACAGCGTTGACAACGGCTATCACTCTCATGTGTATGTCGTGCAGTCTCGCGGCACAAGAAGTAAGTCAGCAACAAGCAACGCCTTTGGCACAGCAAGATGCTGAAGATTCGACCGTGTTTAAGCGCGTCATCCCATTTAGTCAATTAGGTTACAGTGGTTCAATTGCTATCCAAGGTAGTGAGGCCAGTGCTTATATTGGTTTCGGTTCGCGACTCGATGAGGTGGTATCTAAAGCAACGTTGCACTTTGATATCACACCTTCGCCAGCGTTGCTCTCTTTGGTTTCTCACGTCAAAGTGTATTTGAACAACGAACTTATGGGAGTAGCGTCAATCGTCGATGGCCAGCAAGGCAAAAAGTTGAGCTTATCGATGCCGCTGGACACTCGTTACTTTAGTAATTACAACCAAATTCGCTTTGAGTTGATTGGGAATACTCAGAAAGAGTGTGCCAATCCAAATGACTCGAGCATTTGGGCTGAGATTAGCCAAAGTAGTCGAATTGAGATGCTTGCTCAAAAGACAGTGCTGGAAAGTGACTTGAGTTTGTTACCGGCTCCTTTTTTTGATGTCCGTGATTTCAGCCAGTTAAATCTGCCTGTCGTGATGGGTAGCAAATACGATTTAGATGATGTCAAGGCTGCCGGTGTCTTGAGCTCTTACTTTGGTGCTCTTGCGGGTTGGCGTGGTGCTCAATTCCCTTTTAGTGTCGACACGTTACCTAAGCGCAACGCCATTGTCTTTGTTACCAATGACAACAAACCTGAGTTTCTGAGAGATTTTCCAGACACGGATGGCCCTCGTCTTCAAGTCATCACTCATCCAACAGACCCGTACGTGAAGCTTCTTCTAGTGATAGGCCGTGACAGTAAGGATCTTAACATTGCGGTGCAAGGTTTGGCGTTGGGAAACCAACTTCTTACTGGACCAATCGCGAAGATTAATGAAGTCAAACAAATCAAACCACGAGTCCCGTACGATGCGCCAAACTGGGTGAGTACGGCTCGTCCTGTTGCATTGTCTGAGTTAGTCGAACAAAAAAGCATGCTGCAAGTGGAAGGCCGAACGCCTCCACCAATCAACGTAAGTTTGCGTTTACCACCCGATCTCTTTACTTGGCAAAGCCGTGGTATACCGATGGATCTTAACTATCGTTATTCACCGCCTGCTGCGGATCATTCCGGCTCTCGTCTGACTTTGAGTATTAATGACCAATTCATTGAGGCGTTCAACCTAACCACAAAAGGTCAAGGTGGAGAATCTAACCGTATACGTGTTCCTTTGTTAGATGATGGCATTCTAAGTGGTGATACGTTTGTTCGCATTCCGGCTTTTAAGGTGGGTAGTCAAAACCGAATTGAGTTTGAGTTTGGTTTTGCGTCGGTGACCGATGGGCAGTGCCAGGTAACGCAGCCAAGTAAGCAATACGCGGTTATTGATGGTGATTCTACTATTGATTTTAGTGGTTTCCCCCACTACATCGAAATGCCGAACATGCGCGCTTTTGCTACATCCGGTTTTCCTTACACTCGCATGGCTGATTTGTCAGAAACTGCTATTGTTGTTCCAGAGAGTGCTCCAAAAGAAGTGTTGCAAACCTTCTTAAACGTCATGGGGTCATTGGGACGTGACTCTGGGTACCCAGGTATTCAGGTGCTTTTGACAGATAAATGGAATGCTGAGAAACTAAAAAATAAAGATATCCTGACGATTGGTGTTGTGGATGCATTAGAAGAAGCCGCTAATAATCCTGACCAAGTTAACTTAGTGGTTAAAGAGGGTCAGAGACAAATTCGCCTACCAAGCAAAAATGAAAAGCAGCTCGGAATGAACTGGATGAGTCCAAGTGATGCTCGTCAAGCCGCCGCAGATTATGTTTCTGTCGAGGCAGAAGGCTCTTTTGCTGCTATTTATGGTGCAGAATCGCCATTTACGAAAAAACGCAGCGTCATTTCTATTATGGCGGCTCACCCGTCAGATTTTTCGTCGGTTGATCGCGCGTTGGCTGACTCCGGTAAAGTGGAGCACATGTTTGGCTCGGTGGTGACGTTGAGAAATAACGAAGTAGCAAGCTACAACGTGGGTTCGCACTACTATGTCGGTAAGCTTCCTGTGTGGCAGCTCGTTTGGTATCACTTCTCTAATCACCCAGTCATCGTTGCGTGCTTTGCCGCCTTGCTAGTGGTGATCGTAACCATTGTGCTTTGGCGCGTATTACGTCAAGTCGCGTCTAGACGTTTAGAAAAAACTGAGGAAGAGGAATAATGAAAAAACTCATCTCGTTCCTTATGTTGTTCGTGTCTCCTTACTTGTGGGCTAACACCTGCGAGTGGCCACAATGGGAAACATTTAAGTCGGTATACATGGAGCAAGGCCGAGTCGTTGATGGCAGTGACGAGCGTATGATTACAACCTCGGAAGGCCAATCTTACGCATTGTTCTTTGCCTTGGTTGCCAATGACCCTAAAACCTTCGATCAGGTTTTAAAATGGACTCAATCACATTTGGCTGGTGGGGATTTGACGGCAAGGCTTCCTGCTTGGTTGTGGGGAAGAAAAGAAAATGGTCAGTTCGGAGTCTTGGATTCTAACCCAGCGTCAGATTCTGATTTGTGGATAGCTTACTCCCTTGTTGAGGCGGGGAGATTATGGAATAACTACTACTATCAGACCCTTGGACATCTGATCGCGAGTCGTATTTTACGTGAAGAAACCGTCAACATAGCGGGAGTTGGAACGGTATTGTTGCCAGCTCCAACGGGCTTTGATGCCGACGGCCAGTACCGTGTGAATCCGAGTTATGTTCCGTTACAACTGATTGCTCGTATGCAGTCGCTGTACCCGCAATACAACTGGGACTCAATGTATAAGGCAAGTGTTCACATGCTAGAGAAAACGATGCCAGCTGGCTTTAGCCCAAACTGGGCAGTATTGAGAAATGGTCGTTATAGCTCAGATGTGGTTACAGGGCCGATGGGCAGTTACAACGCGATCCGCACTTATCTTTGGGCGGGTATGCTAAATGACCAAGTTTCAGAAAAAGCAGTATTAGTACAAAAAATGCAGCCGTTTGTCGCGGCAACCAAAGCCCTTGGTGCGCCAGCGAGAGAAGTAAATACTGAAACGGGTAAATATACCCAAGCAGGAAGCGCAGGTTTTTCTGCTGCGGCTCTTCCGTTACTCGCGGCTTCTGGTGAATCTGCGCTGTTGGAGACGCAGTTTCGTCGTGCTCAAAATGAACTTGTGGTGGACAAAAACGATCATTATTACGACAACGTATTAAGTCTATTTGGGCTTGGTTGGCATGAAGAACGTTACCGTTTTGGTGTGCAAGGTGAATTGCTTCCTGTATGGAGCGAGAGATGTCAGTAACAGGATACGTGTTATGGTGGATTCCACTGGTTGCTTTGGCGGCTGGTGGCGTCGGCACTGTGCATGCAGAAAGCTTTAGCTCAAAACCTCTGACAAAGTCGCAGCTCGCACAGGTCTACAAGCCTATCGAGCTGGTTCAATTTTCCACATCATTAGCACGAGTTGACTCGGTTGAGTGGTTGGTTGAGCAGCTAAAACTGGCGGATGCGATTGGCCGAGATGATATTGTCGAGAGTACTCTGGAGAGGCTGTTCGCGATTGAAGAAAGCAATCCAACGGGGCTTTTCTATCAAGCGAATATGTATCTGAAACGTAAGCAGCCAGAATTAGCAAAACCGGTATTTGAGCGCTTAATCAGACAGGCGCCTCATTCGACTCAAGCGAAAAACTTGTCATCGATTATGGCTATTCAGGGAGAGAAAAGAGCGGATTATCAGCGCGCTCAGTTGCTTGCAAAATCTGGTCGTTACGATGAAGCGATTCAAGCTTACAAAGCCCTTTTCCCAAATGGAATGCCATCACCAGCGTTACAACTTGAACTCCTACAGTTGCAAAGTAATTTGCCTGGCAGTTGGATCTCGGTGAAACAGGGACTGGAACGTTTAAATGCAAATTATCCTAGTGTTCCGTCTTTTCAACTCGCGTTAGCCAACCATATTCGCAAAGAGAATCCTGCTGATCCATGGATTCTCGATACCTATAAAAAGTTAGCGCTTGCTCCTTCGGTTGGAACAAATGCGGCAACGTCGTGGTTGCGTGCATTGGATCAATTGCCTATTTCAGATCAAGTTGTTCAGCAATATGCCATCTTAGCTAGCTACTACCCGTCTGACATGGAGATACAAAGAGCGAATCAAAGCGCGAAAGAACGCTGGAAAAAGGAAAAGGAACTACGCAAAGACCCCACCTATCTCGCCAAGCTCAAAGGGTTAGCGTTGCTCGAGGAAGATAAAACCGACCAAGCAGAAGCTCAGCTGCGTTATGCGTTGACGACTCGTCCGCAAGATCCTGAATTGCTTGGTGCTATGGGTAAGGTTTATCTACGTAGAGGGCAGCAACAAAAAGCGCTCGGATACTTTAAACAGGCTCAGCACTTAGATCATAATCCTGACTCGGCCTCAAAATGGGCAGCGCTAATCGAGACTTCTCAATATTGGGCGTATCTTGATCAAGGTGATGCCTTGGTCGAAAAAGGCCAGTTTAAGCAAGCAGAAAGCGCTTATCAAAAAGCGATTCAAGTAGATAAATCCCAACCTTATGCTTATTCATCATTAGGCTCTTTGTATCTGGTACAAGAAAATTATGCCGCGGCAGAGAAGGTTTTCAAACAAGCTTTGCAACTGGATAGCAGCAATAGCTCTGCATTGCGTGGTCGCTTAGATGTTCGTATTCAGCAGCAAGATTGGTCTGGCGCGGAAGCACTCGCGCGCAGTTACTCAGCCCCACAGCAGAAAGTGGTCGCTGAAAAAATAGCGAGCATCAAGTCGGAAGTTATTTTGACTCGTCTGCGGATCGCAATCGCTCAAAATGATCAGGCAACGATGAAAGCGTCCGTAGAGGAATTGATTGCGCTACAGCCAACCTCCCCATGGTTAAGGCTTGATATTGCTGACGTGGTTCATTCAATGGGCGACAAAGTACGCGCGGATACGCTGATGTCCGATTGGGCTACATCTAGTAATGACCCTGAAATGAAATTTGCTTACGCGCTTTATCTCGCGCAGGACTTCAACGTGAATGAGGCCATCGCTGAGCTAGAGAGTATCGCACAACATGACATGACAGACGCAATGCAGCGCAATTTAACCCGCTTGAAGCTTGATGCTCAGTTGAGAGACATTCAAACGCGTTACTTAGCTTCTCCCGAATCAGTAATGGCGACATTACGTGCGCTAGAGTCGGATTATCAAGGTCAAATTCAACCGCTCGCTCGTCTAGTGAGTGCGTGGTTAGACATTGATGAAGTTAAGGAAGCTGAGAGGATTTTCCAAAACATTTCGCTTTCAGAAGATTGGTCAACCGATGACAAACTGGCTTACGGCAGCATGATGGTAAGCTTGAATCACTTTGAAGATTTTGATCGTTGGTACGTGGACTTAGCATTAAATTCCGCAACACAAGATTTAAGTGCTTCGGAAGCATTACAGCTTGATGAACTCAAAACCCGTCGACTGTTGAGTCAAGCGGATCTGATGCTGGTTAATCAACAGCCTAAGCTTGCGTTGGATTTGTATGAACAAGTTTCTTTAAAGCCTGAGCCATTTAAAACTCAAGCAGAAATTGGCATGTTGCAAGCTAGTGCTTTGACTGGATATGAAGCGACGTATCACGACATGCACCTCATTTTGAATAAAAAGCGCGATAGCTTAACTGCGGCACAGTTGATGACAGTGGCCGCGGTGTTTAATCAACAAGGCTATCGAAATGACGCTAATGCGCTAAATCAGTTGTTGGATGCGATGCCTGATGCTGACGCATTAGCATTTCGCAATAGCATGTCTATAGCAATGGAAAATCAACAGTGGGCGTTAGCTGAAACACGCGCCTATCAAGCCTTAAATCGTGACCGAATGGATAAAAATCGTGAAACTGAAGAGGCGAAAAAAGAACCCCTAAGCTTACGCGAGCTATATGATACTGCTGACGACTACTGGTTGACTCGTAACGTCAAATCGGACATCGATAAACTGCATGATCGGAGTGATGGGCATGTCATGATTGGCTGGGATTACAGTGCACGAGATGGCCGTAATACTTCGAATCAAGTGCCCATAGAAGCCCGAATCCCGATAGAGAGCTGGGATGGGCACCTGTTGCTAAAAGCCGATTATGTTTCTATCGATTCAGGTCAGTTGGACTATTATGAAAAAACCACCGATTCTGACAGCACTTCGTTCCAAAATGACGCATCAGGTATGGCATTTGGAGTGGGCTGGCAGGCTGAAGATTGGTTGGTCGATATCGGCACGACACCAATTGGTTTCGACCATACCACATGGGTTGGTGGTGTGCGCATCAATGGGGACCTGGGTGAGTTCGGTTGGACGGCAGAAGCTTCGCGTCGCCCAGAGACCAGTAGCGCGCTTTCTTATGCTGGAATGTCTGTCCCTAGCGGCACGACTGACCCTCAAGGGACTAAATGGGGCGGAGTTGCTCGTACTGGTGTGAAGTTGAGCTCAAGTTGGGACATTGGTGGCCCTTACGGTTTTTGGAGTAGCTTGCAGTATCATGTTTTGACTGGTGAAAAGGTTGAAGACAACACTCGTTTAGGCGTGTTAGGTGGGGCGTACTACAAGTTAATTGCAACGGATGACCAGCGTTTAAGTATAGGTACGAACTTAATGTACCTTGATTACGACAAAAACCTGGGTGAGTACACGCTAGGTCACGGTGGCTACTACAGCCCGCAAAGTTACTTCTCGGTGTCTTTACCTATCAACTTTTATGGCCGGTACAACAGTTCTTGGTCATATCAATTGAGTGCATCCGTCTCTAACTCTTGGACTAAGGAAGACGCGCCATACTTATCGACAGTAGCGGAGTCAGACAAAGGTGGTGGTTTTGGTACGTCGTTGCAAGCGGCGGTGGAAAAGCGAGTCAGCAAACGTTGGTACCTTGGGGCGTTAGTCGATGTACAACGTTCTGAGTTTTATACACCAAACCATTTCATGCTTTATGCCAAGTACACCTTTAATGATCGTTGGCAACCAATAGAGTATCCGCCAGCAGCACCAACGCTGTATAGCGACTTCTAACAAAAAACAAAGGCCGGAAGTCCCGGCCTTTGTTGTCTTATTCCTAGAAGAATGCGACGCTTAGTACAAAATTGAGTAAAGCTGGCGACGATATTTGCTTGCTAATGCGTTACCTTGACCTAGTGCACTGAGAATATCCATAAAAGTCTTCTTCACTTCACCGTCTTGGGCGCCCAAGTCTTTTTTAAGAATATTCCACAGCAGTTCCAACGCTTCTTCATCCCGACCAACTTGGTTGTATTGTACCGCCAATTCACAAGCGAGTTCGAAGTTTGCCATGTCTGCTGCGTATGCTTGTTCTAGTCGCTGTAATTCAGGGCTATCTGCAGCCTGCAAATGCAGCTCGAGCTTGGCTATTAGGCTCTTGTAGTAGTTATCTTGATACTCGAGAGGGATAGCGTTCAGTAGTTCTTGGGCAATATCAAATTGTTTGGTTTCTAGCAAACAATCAGCCATCGCGAGTTTCACATCACCACGCTCTTGCAGCTCTGGCGGCAAAGTGTGGATGATGCTCAAAGCCTGAGCATGCTCACTTTGCTGAAGAAGTTCACTGACTTGTTTTAATAGTTGTTCATCTGGGCTTGGCAAATGCTTTTGTAGCATGGTGGCAATGGCATCAATTGGCTGGGGGCCTCCCAGACCATCGACGGCTTGACCATTTATAAACAGCGCGATAGTTGGCAATACTTGCACGCCAAATTGAGACGCTAAAGCGGGCTGAACTTCACAATTTAGTAGAGCAAGCGTAAATGCACCGTTGTACTGTTGAGCAAGAGATTGCAACTCAGGGAGTATCTGTGCGCTTTCTGGCTGAGCGTTGGCCCAAAAGTGGATCAAAACGGGCGTGTTCATTGAACCTTCAAGCGTTTCGCGAAAGTTCTGTTCTGTTATCTCAACGATAAATGGGGATTGCATCAGAGTATCCTTGCCTTGTGTCTTGTCGTTGATATTAGATATGGAGTTGATTTAGGTGAAATTCAAGCGACATTCACCATCAATAATGAATCATTCTATTTTGAGAAAACGTGAGGTAACAGAGTGAGGTTATTGCTGCTCAGGTGTTAGATAAAAAGAAAACGCTGCCGAAGCAGCGCAATTCTAATGCTATTTGTTAGTGCGGTATCAAAATAGAATGAACATGGTCAACACTACACCCACACTAAGCCAGTTAAGCTGATTTAATGTCATTGTTGCCTCACAGTAGTATAAACATTGCTACAAAACGTAATGGGTGGCGATACCAAATCTAAGCAACTCAATCACTTTGGGCGAAAGAATCCCCGCTGAATTGCGTAGAAATTGATTCGTTTAGTTGAGGTTTTTTTAACCTACATGTTCATAATGACATCACATTGTTACGATGAAATTACATTTCGACAAAACTTTTTTATGCAGCCTGTCGCAAAATTTTATCAAGTGCACGGGTTGGTAATAGTCTTTTCAAGACTGCGAATAATTTAGTCGGTGTAGTAATTCGATAACGAATTTTCGGTGAAACGCTAGTTAATGCATGAAGAACTGGTGCGATGCAAGACTCTGCAGGTAAAACAAATCGATTATTAGACTTGTCGTTGTTGAGTCGCTCTCTTTGTCCTTCATAAGCATGACGATGGGGGCTAGATTCAATATCAACCCACTTCTCAAAGGCTCGTAATGCATTGTTTCTAAATTGAGTTTCGATCGGTCCTGGTTCTATCAATGCCACTTTGATATTCGTATCCGCAAGCTCTAGCCTGAGCGTATCTGTCCAGCCTTCTAAGGCAAATTTTGATGCATTATAGGCACCACGGTATTTCATTGCGGCAAAACCAAGAACAGAGCTGTTTTGTATGATGCGTCCTTCGCCTTGCTGGCGCATATGAGGAAGCACCTCTCTGACCAACTGGTGCCAACCAAAAAAGTTGGTCTGAAATTGATCTTGAAGAGCCTCGGTGGGTAAGTCTTCCAGTGCTCCGGGCTGACCATAGGCACCATTATTGAACACTGCGTAAAGCTTACCTTCTGCTAACTCTAGCGCTTGCTTCACGCCCGAAGAAATGCTTTCTGGGCTATTTAGGTCTAGATTGATGCAGGTTAGCCCTTCATTAATTAGGCGCTGGACATCTTGTTCTTTCCTACAAGATGCAATGACATTAAATCCCTTGTTTTGTAGGGCGTGAGCGCACACGTAACCGATGCCGGTTGAACAACCCGTAATAAGAATCGACTTTTTCATAATTTAATTTAAGACTCAGAAACCTTGATTAGAGCCATCATTCATCAGCTCCGGTCATGAAGCAAGTGCTTGAGTGCTGGCTCTATTCTGGAGTAGCTAAATTTAAAGCCCAGTTCGGTGAGTTTTTTGGGTTTGGCTCTCATGCTATCAAACAATAAGCAGGAAGATTCTCCCATTAGGAGTTCCATCGCCCATTTAGGCGTGAACAAGATATGCGGACGTTTTAGCGTTTTAGCTAGTGTGCCGCTGAATATACGATTAGTCACAGGATGGGGGGCGCACATATTGAATGCACCGTGGGCATGTGGTGTTTCAAGCAAGTACATGATGGCGCGGACCATATCTAGGATGTGAATCCAAGGCATGTACTGATTACCGTTCCCGAGTGGGCCGCCTACGCCAAGCTTGTAAGGTAATAGCATTTTTGCCAACGCACCACCATTAAGGCCGAGTACCACGCCAGTTCTCAGTAGACAAACCCGTGTTTGTTCCGACTCTGCGCGCTTGGCTATTTGCTCCCACTTTGCACAAACCTCGTGAGGAAAGTCGTCGCTATTAACATGTAAGCACTCATCAAACGGATGGTCTTGTTGATCACCATAGTAGCCAACTGCCGAGCCACTAATAAAAACAGAGGGAGGTTCGGTACTTGCGTGGATCAGCTCAACAATTTGCTCGGTAATTTTCCAACGACTTTTGCAGATTTTTTCTTTTTGCTCGCTGGTCCACCTTTTATCCGCAATTGGCTCACCTGCAAGATTAATGACGGCATCAACGTGATTGAGATCGGCGAACGACTCGAGCGAGTCAAGGTATTCGATATTACCCAGATCAGCATGCTGTAGGCGTTGTTTTGCTCGCTCTGGAGAGCGTGTAAGTAGCATAACCTGGTGAGTTGATAGCAGCTTGAGCAACTCCGAGCCAATAAACCCAGTGCCACCTGTGAGTAATATCTTCATGTTATCTCTTTGAATGTACACGTATTAGAACATTATAGTCGTTTTGTGCTTAGCTTGATCATCTCAACACCATTATTTCTGGGATAGTGACAAGCTGGCAGAGATACTATTAACTTCACATATTAGAAAATATGTAACTAAATGTTATAGATGGCGCTAGTGCATTCACGGTAGAAGAGTGAAATCTATGCCAGACTAGAAGTTATCGCTCATTGGAATGGCGTAATCAGTTTGCATAATCAAGGAGGATAGGCATGGAAGCATTTGTTGCGCTTTTTCGAGCGCTCCTCAATAGTGCTCGTGACTTATTACCCATCATCATTGTTATCACTTTTTTCCAATTAGTCGTTTTGCAAGAGCCGCTGCCCAACCTGGTCTCCATTCTTTTTGGCTTGTTGCTTGTCGTTTTAGGATTAACCTTTTTTATCTTTGGCCTAGAACTTGGTCTTTTTCCTATCGGAGAGAGTATGGCTCAAGCCTTTGCAAAAAAAGGCAGCGTGTTTTGGTTATTAGTCTTTGCGTTTTGTTTGGGGTTTGGCACCACGATAGCTGAACCTGCATTAACCGCGGTAGCGGAAGAAGCCTCAGAAGTTGCGGCAGAGGGCGGAATGATCGCTAACTCAGAGCAGTCCATGCAGGATTACGGAGAAGGACTTCGAGTAACAGTAGCTCTCTCTGTGGGGATAGCCATCGTTATCGGCGTTTTGCGTATCTTAAAAGGGTGGCCGATTCATTACATGATCATTGGTGGCTACGTCGGCGTTGTAATACTGACGTGGTTTGCACCTGAAGCCATTATTGGCGTTGCTTACGATTCCGGAGGTGTAACCACGTCCACCATAACAGTACCTTTGGTCACTGCACTGGGTGTCGGTTTAGCGTCTTCTATTAAAGGGCGTAACCCTATGGTGGATGGCTTTGGTTTAATCGCTTTTGCCTCGCTGTTACCGATGATGTTTGTGATGGTTTACGGAATGGTCGTAACATGATTTCAATTGATCATTTCCTAGACACTTTATTATCGACCGTTAGAGACGTCGTTCCCATCGCCAGCATTATTTTTGGTTTTCAGTTAGCGGTGTTAAGGCGTCCTGTTAGCAACCTTAAGAAAGTTTTGCTTGGGTTCGTTTATGTGATTTTCGGGCTAGCTCTTTTTTTACTTGGATTAGAAATGGCGTTGTTTCCACTTGGGGAGACGATGGCTGTGCAATTAACGGCGCCGGAGTTTTTACAAGAGTTCAAAGTATCTGTAGGGAAAGCCTTAATGTGGGTCGACTATTATTGGGTTTACACCTTCGCCTTTTTTATAGGCTTTAGTACCACGATTGCAGAGCCTTCTTTAATCGCTGTAGCGATAAAAGCAAACCAAGTCTCTGGAGGCAGTATCAGTATTAACGGCTTGCGCGTAGCCGTTGCGTTTGGGGTAGCAATTGGTATTGCATTAGGGAGTTACCGGATTGTCGTGGGCGATCCCATTCATTATTACATCATCGCGGGTTACATCGTCGTTGTGATTCAAACGTTTTACGCTCCTAAGCTTGTTGTTCCACTCGCCTACGATTCTGGAGGCGTAACAACTTCTACCGTCACTGTCCCACTTGTAACTGCATTAGGGTTAGGGCTTGCTTCGACCGTCCCTGGAAGAAACCCAATGATTGATGGCTTTGGCTTGATCGCGTTTGCCAGTCTATTTCCTATGATCTCTGTGATGGGCTATGCGCAAATAACCCAGTGGCTGAATAAAAACGTCTCGGAGGAAGAAGAAAATGCGCTTTAAATTGATACTTGCGTTTGTTGAAGACAGCAAAACAGACAAGGTGCTGGACGCTGCACGCGATGCTGGTGCGACCGGTGCAACAGTGATTAACAATGCTCGCGGGCAAGGTTTAAATCAAAAGCGAACGTTTTTTGGTTTAACGCTAGAAGTGCAAAAAGATGTGCTGCTGTTTGTGGTCGAGGAACATCTCTCTCGACACATATTAGAAACCATTAATGAGGTTGGTGAATTTGACAGAGAGTCGGGACAGGGGATTGCTATTCAGATCGATATTGAAGATGCAGTCGGTGTCGCGCATCAAGTCGAGACATTGACCAAAGTGGTCGAGGATGAATTATGAGTGATCAAACGATAATTAGAGTTCGAGATGTTATGGCGGCAACGTATGTGATGGTTGATGGACTGATGACCGTATACGAAGGCATAACGCTAGCGAAAAAATACCAAGTCAAAGCGCTGGTGGTGAAAAAGCGAGATGATAATGATGAATATGGCATCGTGTTGATGAATGATATCGCCAAAAAGGTGCTGGCGAATAATCGTTCTCCTCAGCGCACAAATATTTATGAAATCATGACCAAGCCCGCTTTGTGTGTCGAACCAGATATGAACGTAAAATATTGTGCCCGTTTGTTTGAGCGATTTGGCATAAGCAGAGCGCCGGTCATTGAAAGTGGCGAGGTCATTGGGATGGTGAGTTATAACAATATTGTCATCAATGGTATGGTGCGAGAAGAAGTGTAATCGGTTGATATAAATGAAAAATCAACGAATTTTTTCTCAAGTCAGCGACTGTTACAAAGAACTAAAATATTTAATATATGTTAGGTTGCATATGTGTTAATTCACCATTATTCTTTGCGCCCTAAGCCTAATGTCGAGGAATCTGTATCATGCCTTTAGTCTCTTGCCCCGTGTGTGAGAAACAAATCTCAAAACGCGCTCATGCATGTCCAGGATGCGGAGAGCCCGATCCGCTGCACCATCTAGCCAAATCAAAATTTATGTCGATGGTGTTTTGGATACTGGTGTTGGTTGGAACAGCGTATGCAGCATGGTTCTATGTTTTGCCTATGGTCATTGAATCATTGCGCTATCAGTAGTATTCAAACCGTCGTAGGTTGAGCTGCTAAAAAAATGCCGTAGAATGACCTCATACTTTTTGAGGAGACGATGTCGTGAAACTATTTTTTGCCTCAGACCTGCATGGCTCTTTGCCAGCAACTAAAGAAACCATTGATCTATTTTTGGCTTCTGGTGCGCACCACCTGATTTTGCTAGGAGATACGCTAAACCATGGGCCGCGAAACCCTATTCCGGAAGGCTACAACCCTCCACAGGTAGCAGGCTTATTGAACCAATACAGTCATCAAATTATTTCTGTACGTGGCAACTGTGATAGTGAAGTAGACCAAATGCTATTGAAGTTTCCAATGATGATGGATTACTCATGGGTGCTACTTGAATCTGGCAAGAGAATCTTTTTGACTCATGGTCACTTGTACAACTCTGAAAAACGGCCGCCACTGCGCGAAGGTGATATCATCGCCCACGGTCATACACATGTTCCCGTCGCAGAGATGCAAGATGGAGCCATTATATTCAACCCAGGCTCGATGACATTCCCACGTAATGGCTTACCGAGAAGCTTTGGTACTCTAGAAGGCAATAAGCTAACGGTAAAAACGCCAGAAGGCGAAGTATTAGCACAAACCATGATTTAACGGTTTTACTAAGTAAAAAATAGGGAGCGAATTGCTCCCTATTTTGTGTCTGAATGTCCTAAATCGCGTTCTGGGTCGATAATGTCTCTTACGCGCTGTTTTAGCACCTTGGCTTCAGGAAAGCCGTTGTCTTTTTTCCGTTCCCAAATTTGCTGGCCATTACAGAAAATTTCGAAGCGACCACCTGTGTCTGGGTGTAAGCTGATTGTTTCTATTTCTTCACTAAAAGTATGCAGTAATTCTTGCGATAGCCAAGTTGAACGTAACATCCAGTTGCACTGGCGGCAGTAATAAATATCAATGATTGCTTTATCCATGAAACTTTCCTTTTAATCTTTTTAAACCAGCAACTTGATGCCCACCGCAAACGTGAGAATTTCGAATGCAACTTTAATCACTCTGTTGCTGTATCGAGTCGCGGCCCATGCGCCTAAACTGCCGCCTAGAAAAGAGCTTAACAATAAAACAGGTAACCAAGCCCAGTGAATAGGCGCCCCTGCCTGTACGACGGCAATGCCTCCAATGCCATTCCAAAACAGGCCGACACAAATCATGGTGTAAGCAACGGCTTGTTTGTAGTCGTAACCAAACCAGCGCACCAAAAATAGTGTCACGAGCAAACCAGAACCTGCGGTAAGAGATCCGTTAATGATGCCGATAAACAGTAAGCCAATTCCACCGATAACCCAACCGATAGGATGACGGTTACGTATTACTTCAGCTTGGCCTAGCGATGTCTTAAATCGCGAGTAGATACCTAGCGCTAGGATCATCGTGCCGAGCATCTTTTCCGCGATACCATCAGGGATCTGTACAATTAAGTTAGCCCCTAAAATCACGCCAATACTACCGGACAAGATAAGGTAGAGCGCGATTTTCCATTTAATAGTGCCTGATCTTAAATGCGTGCTTGCTGCGCCTAAGCCTAAAGCGACCGAAGCCACCTTATGTGTGCCTAGCGCAACGGAGAACGGTAAGCCGAGAAAGATGAGTAAAGGGAATTGAAGCAAGCCTGCTCCGCCACCGGAAAGTGAAGCCAGCGTGTTGGCGATTAGTGAACCGAAAAAGAGAGTAGTGGTATCTAGCCAATCCATAAGCAAAACAAAGGGGGCGTCTTGCCCCCTTATCATCCAATCAAAATTAGTTTTTAAACAGTACCGAAGAACCGTGGTTCAAGCTAGTGAGCAAGAGTGTTTTTTCGTTCACGACGTCAATACGACGACTTTGCTCCGCATCTAGCTTAAAAATTTGAGTAATCAAACGTAGCTGTGCTTCGGAAAAGTCTTTTGATTGAGAAGATGAAATATCTTTAAACTCCGAAGGCGAGACCAACAAATAGTTGTCACTTACTTCCCAGCGGCCTTTTTCCGAGATATTTATCGTTGATTCTGCGGTTGAACCTTGAGCGAATAGTTTTATATTTGCTACGCGAATATAGTCACCATTAGGGAGATATTTCACGTTTGATTCAACATTAACTCGGCGTAGTGGGCCGACAGTATCGTCAGGCAAGCTGTCTGTAATGACTGTCACCATGGTCGACTGCCATTCGTTTGCTGTGAGGAGCTGCTCCACTTTTAGGTCACTTCCCCAATACAACCAACTACTGAAAAGAACGGATACGGCCAAAACCGCAGATGCTAATTTAATCTTCATATTGGCCTCCTTTATTTGCAGATGTCTGTTGGATCGTTTTGACCTGCGAAAATACGCAGTGTTACGTTCTCGTAAGAGTGGTTACTGTCATGAATGTAGTTCAGAATCAGCTGGTTATTTTGTCCACCAGTGGCAATCACTTCCACTGGCAACGAGTCTTCTGCATGGTGCTTCACGTAGCGCTCAATGCATTGCTCTATTGAAGGCAACCAGTTGTTGATTTGAGGGTGATTTACAGGTGTCATCACCGGTACACTTTGATACTCACCAATCTGACGGAATTGGGATTCCGCAGGGTTCGTGAATAACAATACGCAAACAGGAAGCAGCAGAGACAAAAAGATAATGACACGCGGTAGCCAGTTAATCGTGTTAGATGCTGGCTTCGGCTGAGTTTTAGTCGGCTCTACTTGAGGCTCAAGATCAGCAGTAGTATCGGTCACTATCTCTGTTGGTGGTGTATCGCTCGCTTCTAACTCCACTGCTGGCGCTTCTTGTTCAGAAGCGGTTTCTTCAACGTCAGTGTTAGAGTCAGTAGAAAATGGGCTCAAGCGTTCCACTGAACAAATGAGTTGGTAGCCACGTTTAGGTACCGTTTTAACAAACTCTGGAGATTTTGTTGAATCCTTCAACATCTTACGCAGAGTAGAAATCGCTTGAGTCAGGCTTGAGTCATCCACCTCAAAACCTTGCTCACGCCAAACAAACTCGTGAAGCTCGTTACGGGTTAAAACTTCGTTTGGTCTCTCTGCCAACATCAGAAGTATACGGCTTTCGTTGCTTCCTAATCGTACAACGTCGTTGCCGTTTTGTTGGTCAGCGAGCGAATTACTATTTGGATCAAAGGTGAACCTTTGAGCAAGTAGAAATTTGGTGCCAATGTTAGTCATTTAGTTCTTCTTAGATGGATGATGTTGTAATTATGGTTATTTATGTCACAAAATTACCGGGGCGCTTGGAGTGCGCACGACATTTTAGATGCTTTTAGACGGGTAGGATAATTAAAATTTTCTAAAAAAACACCGTTTTTAGCAATATTGACCTTGAATTTACATTTGTCAGCCACATGTTAAATGACACCTCGGTAAGGTGATTTCAAGGGGAAAGTCACAAACTTGTCCCTATGAAAAAGCCAATTAGTTTAGATGTTATGGAGCACACATGAGCGAAACCGTATCTCAAAATAAAGAAACTCGTGGTTTTCAATCAGAAGTAAAACAACTACTGCATTTAATGATCCATTCTCTTTATTCAAATAAAGAGATCTTTTTGCGCGAGCTGATCTCTAACGCATCAGATGCATCAGACAAACTGCGCTTTCAGGCGTTATCTAACCCAGATCTATACGAAGGTAATGCAGACCTTTGCGTGAAACTGTCGTTTGATGAAAGCGCAAATACCTTAACCATTTCTGATAACGGTATCGGTATGAGCCGTGATGATGTGATTGAGCACTTAGGAACAATCGCAAAATCTGGTACAGCTGAGTTTTTCTCAAAGCTATCTGAAGAGCAGAGCAAAGACTCTCAGCTTATTGGTCAGTTTGGTGTTGGTTTCTACTCGGCATTTATCGTTGCTGACGCCGTTACCGTGCGCACTCGCGCTGCGGGTCTAGCCGCTGATGAAGCGGTACAATGGCACTCAGCGGGTGAAGGTGAGTACACCATCGAAAACATTACCAAAGAGTCACGTGGTACCGACATCATTCTTCATATGCGTGAAGAGGGTAAAGAGTTTTTGAATGAGTGGCGTCTACGTGACGTTATCAGTAAGTACTCTGATCACATCGGCATTCCTGTTTCAATCCAAACTGTCGTTCGTGATGACGAAGGCAAGGAAACAGACGAGAAGAAGTGGGAGCAAATCAACAAAGCCCAAGCACTGTGGACGCGTAACAAATCTGATATTTCAGAAGAAGAGTATCAAGAGTTCTACAAACACGTATCACATGACTTTGCCGATCCCTTGGTCTGGAGTCATAACCGTGTAGAAGGTAAAAACGACTACACGAGCTTACTATACATCCCATCGAAAGCACCTTGGGATATGATGAACCGCGACCACAAATCAGGCTTGAAACTATACGTACAGCGCGTATTCATTATGGACGATGCAGAGCAATTTATGCCGTCATACTTACGCTTCGTACGTGGTTTAATAGACTCAAACGATTTACCGCTAAACGTATCACGTGAGATCTTACAAGACAATAAAGTGACTCAGTCTCTACGTAATGCTTGTACTAAGCGCGTGCTAACGATGCTCGAGCGTATGGCCAAGAATGACGAAGAGAAATACCAATCATTCTGGAAAGAGTTTGGTCTTGTGATGAAAGAGGGCCCTGCGGAGGACTTTGCAAACAAAGAGAAAGTTGCAGGTTTATTGCGCTTTGCTTCAACTGAAGTGGACTCTTCTGAGCAAACTGTGGGCTTGGCGTCTTACGTTGAGCGCATGAAAGAAGGTCAAGATAAGATCTACTACTTGACGGCAGACAGCTATGCAGCTGCGAAAAACAGCCCTCACTTAGAACAGTTCAAAGCGAAAGGCATTGAAGTTATCTTGATGTACGACCGCATTGATGAGTGGCTGATGAACTACTTAACTGAGTTTGATGGTAAACAGTTCCAGTCAATCACTAAAGCTGGGCTTGATCTAAGTCAGTTTGAAGATGAAGCAGAAAAAGAGAAGCAAAAAGAAACCGAAGAAGAGTTTAAGTCGGTTGTAGAGCGCACGAAGTCTTACCTAGGCGATCGTGTGAAAGAAGTTCGTACGACCTTCAAACTCGCATCTACGCCTGCTGTTGTGGTAACGGACGATTACGAAATGGGCACTCAAATGGCGAAGCTTCTTGCGGCAGCTGGTCAAGCTGTGCCGGAAGTGAAATACATCTTTGAGCTAAACCCTGAGCACGAATTGGTTAAGCGTATGGCTGACGAAGCCGATGAAGAAGCGTTTGGTCGCTGGGTTGAAGTTCTGCTTGGTCAAGCAATGCTAGCGGAGCGAGGCTCTATTGAGGATCCAACAGAGTTCTTAGGAGCCGTTAATCAACTTTTGACTAAGGTGTAATAACCTCTGCAAATCAAAAAGCTCGCATTTCGCGAGCTTTTTGTTTGTTGTCGCAAAATTTTGCATCTCAAGTGCTGAGTTAATAATCAATAGGGCGTGAAAGAGGGTACTGTTAACATTCTTTAGTCTTAATACACTCTTTGCTCAGAGAACCTGTGATAGAATCTGCGACTTGAATGTGAGTAATAAGGCGTGTATTTTTGCTCGCCTATATACGTTATACCGAAACTTATCGTTGCAGGTGCTTCTCAGGTTTGATGTCTAAGAGGTCAGCTATTGTGAGCTTCGGTATAAATCTTAAATATTAAAGAGGATAAATCATGCGCATCATTCTTCTAGGTGCTCCAGGTGCAGGTAAAGGCACACAAGCAAACTTCATCATGGAAAAATACGGTATTCCACAAATCTCTACTGGTGATATGCTTCGTGCTGCTATCAAAGCAGGTACAGAGCTTGGTAAACAAGCTAAAGCTGTTATTGACGCTGGTCAGCTAGTTTCTGATGAAATCATCCTTGGTCTTATCAAAGAGCGCATCGCTCAAGAAGACTGTACAAACGGTTTCCTACTAGATGGTTTCCCACGTACTATCCCTCAAGCTGACGGCCTAAAAGAAATGGGCGTAGACGTAGACTACGTTATCGAATTTGACGTTGCAGACGATGTGATTGTTGAGCGTATGGCTGGTCGTCGTGCTCACCTTCCTTCTGGTCGTACTTACCACGTGGTTTACAACCCGCCTAAAGTGGAAGGTAAAGATGATGTAACTGGTGAAGATCTTGTTGTTCGTGATGACGACAAAGAAGAAACAGTACGTGCTCGTCTAGGTGTTTACCACGAGCAAACTGCACCGCTAATCAACTACTACGGCAAAGAAGCTGAAGCAGGAAAGACTAAGTACCTTAAGTTTGATGGTACTAAGCAAGTAGCTGAAGTTAGTGCGGATATCGAGAAAGCACTATCTTAATTTGCTGAAGTCAAAAATTTAATATTTTGATATATTGAAAGCGGCCCAAGTGGTCGCTTTTTTTAGTTTACTCGTAAACATATATCTAATTAACTTCAGCTCGGCTATTCGTTACTTCGAGGTTACTTAAATATATGAACCAAGCCGTTTACCATGAATAGGATGTTATGAAAGAGAATAATAAACAGGGTGTACTCCTAGTTAACCTGGGAACTCCTGACGCACCAACCGCTCCTGCCGTAAAGCGCTTTTTAAGTCAGTTTCTTCATGATCACCGAGTGGTAGACATGACTCGATGGCTTTGGTGTCCACTATTGCACGGCGTTATCCTTCCTATCCGAGCTCCTAAAGTTGCCAAACTCTATCAATCAGTATGGATGGAAGAGGGCTCGCCGTTGATGGTGTACTCTAAACGCCAAACGGAAAAGTTGGCACAAAAGCTTGATATACCTGTAGAGCTTGGTATGACGTATGGTAACCCAAGTTTGCAATCAGGCTTTGAAGCCCTATTGGCGCAAGGCGTTGATGAAGTCATTGTTTTACCGTTGTATCCGCAATACTCGGGCACAACAACGGCAGCGGTTTCTGACGGAATCACTAAAGCATTTAAGAACCTGCCTGTGATGCCAGGCTTTAGCTTTATTCGTGATTATTACAATCACCCGAAATATATTGAAGCGTTAGCGCATTCAGTTCGTGAACATTGGCAAAAGAATGGTCAGGGAGATTACCTGCTGTGTTCTTATCATGGTATTCCAAAACGTTATGCTGACAATGGTGATGTTTACCCACAGCATTGTGAAGAGACGACTCGCTTGCTTGGGAAAGCGTTAGGTTTAAGCGAACAACAAATTGGCATGACGTATCAGTCCCGATTTGGGAGAGAAGAGTGGCTTCAACCTTATACCGATAAGACCCTAGAGGCACTTCCTGCAAAGGGTGTGAAAAATATTAATGTTGTGACCCCTGCATTTTCTTCAGATTGTTTAGAGACGTTGGAAGAGATCTCGGAAGAGTGTAAAGAGATTTTCCTTGAAGCAGGTGGTGAAAACTTTACCTACATCCCTTGTTTGAACGATAGTGAACTTCATATCGAGATGATGGTTGAGTTAGTTCAATCTAAACTTTAGATACAAAAAAGGGTCGCAATAGCGACCCTTTCTACGTTTAGTTGAGCGATCAAGCAACTTGTACTTGCTGCTCTTCTACTTGCTCTGCCGTGCTGTGCGTATTTTCAGCGCCATGCATCCAGCGAACGAGTGTATTAGAGAATAGGAGCAAAATTACGCCACTTACGGTTGCGCTGACCGCAATACCACTAAAGATAGCCATAGCGCCTAACTCGCCTACGTGAGAACCCACATAGCCCGCAACATAGTTAGCAATCGCATTACAGCCAAACCATGCACCCATCATAAGTGAAGCTAAGCGAAGCGGTGCTAATTTAGTCACCAATGAAAGACCAATTGGAGATAAACACAGCTCGCCTAATGTGTGGAAGAAGAAAGCGCCGACCAACCATAACATCGATGTTTTTACTGTTGTATCTCCACCTTGTTCTAGCACTGCGCCAACCATACAAAGGAAACCAATCGCTAAGAAAAATAGTGCCATTGCAAATTTCACTGGCGAAGTGGGTTCACGTTTACCCAATTTTACCCAAAGGACAGCCAGAACTGGCGCTAGAGTAATAATGAAAAATGGGTTTAGTGATTGGAACCACGCAGCAGGAACTTCAAAACCACCAATCATGCGATCAGTATATTGTTGAGTGTAGATGTTCATCAGGCCACCTGCTTGTTCAAAGCCTGCCCAGAAGACAATAGTGAATAAGCTCATGACCAGAATTACTTTTAGTCGATTCACTTCTTCTTTGGTGAGTGGCTGCTTCGTGGTGGCGTTTTTGTTATTTAGATCTCGTTTCGCCGCTGGTTCGCGGCCAATATCACCAAGCCATGATTGAGCCAGTACCATTTGCATCACTAGGCTAACCAGCATACCCACACCAGCGGCAACAAAGCCAGCTTTCCAACCGTAAGAGGTTGTCACAGAGCCAGAAACGACGCCGGCAAGTAATGCACCTAAGTTGATACCCATATAAAAGATAGTGAATGCGCCGTCACGACGGTTGTCACCTTCTTGATAAAGGTCGCCAACCATGGTTGAGATATTTGGCTTAAATAGACCGTTACCAGTGATAAGTAGGCCAAGACCTAAATAGAAACTGTGTAGCGAACCAATACCTAAAGCATCAGCAGGAAGTGCAAGAGTAAACTGGCCGATGGCCATTAACGCGCCACCAAGCAAAATTGAGCGACGTTGACCTAAATAGTTATCTGCTAGGTAACCACCGATAAGAGGCGTGATATACACAAGCCCTGTGTATATGCCGTATAGGTCTAATGCGTCTTTGGTTGACCAGCCAAGGCCGCCATTCATTGTTGTATCAGTAAGGTAAAGCACGAGAATGGCACGCATTGCGTAGTAAGAAAAGCGTTCCCACAGTTCTGTACCGAACAATAAGAACAGGCCACGTGGATGACCAAAATATTGATGTTGGTTTGACATAAGCTCTTCTAATAATAGTTATTACATTTTTTAACGACTTCTACGTATACAATGCAATTCAACGAGTGACAAATAATAAAATTTTGCCATTCAACTATTTTTGTTTGTTAAGTGGCTGTTTTTGATTAGATTTGCAGATTATATGATGGTGTATTGGTTGTGTTACAAACTTAATTTCCATTTTTGCCTATGGACTTCTTTATCGTAAGTTGCTGAAAAGTGTCGTTAATGCGAGCGATGTATAATCATACTTTTATAGATAAACTGAATATCAATGACTCAACTTTGGCTTAATGCTAGGATAAAAACAAAATAGAATTGGCTAGTAAAAAGATGAAACGTTGGTATCTACTTTATTGTAAACGTGGGGAGCAGGTTAGGGCGAAACAACACCTTGAAAATCAAGGTGTAGAGTGCTTTTATCCAACTGTAGAAGTTGAGAAGATTTTGCGCGGTAAAAGACAAAAAGTCGAGGAACCGCTGTTTCCTTGTTACGTATTCGCTTACTTTGATTATGAGCAAGGGCCAAACTTCACCTCAGTCCGCTCTACTCGAGGTGTTGTTGACTTTGTGCGTTTTGGTGCTCAACCGAAAGAAGTTCAAGGTGACTTGGTCTTCGAATTGATGCAGCTAGAAAAGTGTTGTAATGACAATACCGTTTCTGAATGTATGCCAAAACCAGGCGATCAAATTAGAGTTAAAAGCGGTCAATTTGCGGGCATAGATGCCATCTTCCAAGAACAAGATGGTGAGAAACGCTCAATTATGCTAGTTCAGATGATTACCAAGCGTGTGCCTGTCAGCATAGACAATAGTGATTTAGATTTAAAATAGCCTAATTCCATCAAACATAAAAAGAGGTGCAAAAGCACCTCTTTTTGATCGTATCTAATTTTTTGTCTGTTTTAAAAGGGTTGGACGAACCAACCCTTATCTTTATCGTAGAGAATTAGTATGAGTCGTTGTGAACGGTCTGTACTGCACGACCTGATGGGTCAACACAGTTTTGGAACGATTCATCCCATTCAATCGCCTTCGCTGAAGAACACGCTACTGAAGGGCCTCCTGGTACACACTCTGCTGCTGATGGAAGTGGGAATAACTCTTCAAAGATTTCACGGTACACGTAGCCTTCTTTTGTCGTTGGCGTGTTGTATGGGAATCGATATTGAGCTGTTTCCATCTGCTGGTCTGTCACTTTCTGTTCTGCTACTTCTTTCAGCGTATCGATCCAGCTGTAGCCAACGCCATCAGAGAACTGCTCTTTTTGACGCCATGCGATCGATTCTGGCAGGTAGTGCTCGAAGCACTCACGAAGGATGTGTTTCTCCATTTTACCGTTGCCACACATCTTGTCTGCTGGGTTCAAGCGCATTGCTACATCAATGAACTCTTTATCTAGGAAAGGTACGCGTCCTTCAACTCCCCATGCTGCCAGCGACTTGTTAGCACGAGCACAGTCGAACATGTTCAGAGCAAGCAGTTTACGCACAGTCTCCTCGTGGAACTCTTTCGCGTTTGGCGCTTTGTGGAAGTAAAGGTAGCCACCAAAGATTTCGTCAGCGCCCTCACCAGACAATACCATCTTGATACCCATCGCTTTGATCTTACGACCCATTAAGAACATAGGTGTTGATGCGCGGATAGTCGTCACGTCATACGTTTCAATGTGGTAAATCACGTCACGAATCGCGTCCAAACCTTCTTGAATCGTGTACGTCATTTCGTGGTGAACGGTACCAATTTGGTCGGCAACTTCGCGAGCGGCTTTCAGGTCAGGCGCGCCTTCTAGGCCAACAGCAAAAGAGTGCAGTTGAGGCCACCAAGCTTCAGACTTTTCATCATCTTCAATACGCATCGCTGCAAAGCGTTTTGCTACCGCAGATGTAATAGAAGAATCTAGACCGCCCGAAAGAAGTACACCGTAAGGCACGTCAGTCATTAGTTGGCGTTTAACAGCCGCTTCTAGCGCTTCAGTCAATTCTTCTTTGCTAGTGCTGTTACCTTGTACTGCTGCGTACTCGTTCCAGTCACGAACATAGTAACGTGTTGGCTCAGTATCTTTAGAGCTGTAATAGCTACCAGGAGGGAATTCACTTACTGTTTTACATACTGGAACAAGAGCCTTCATCTCTGATGCCACATAGTAGTTACCATGCTCATCGTGACCTTGATAAAGAGGGATAATACCAATATGGTCACGTCCGACTAAATACTCATCTTTTTCTTCGTCGTAGAGCACAAAAGCGAAAATACCGTTTAGTTCTTCAAGGAGATCTGCACCCATATCTTGGTAAAGTGCAAGAATGACTTCACAGTCTGAATCGGTTTGAAATTCGTACTTTCCTTCGTAACGAGCACGAATTTCTTTATGGTTGTAGATTTCACCATTGACGGCAAGGATGAGCTTCTTATCAGGGCTGTATAGCGGCTGTGCACCACTATTTAGACCAACAATCGCCAAGCGCTCGTGCGCTAAAATAGCACGCTCTGAAGAGTAAATCCCAGACCAGTCTGGGCCACGGTGACGAAGTTTTTTCGACATCTCTAATGCGATAGGGCGCAATGCGGCTGCATCGCTTTTAATGTCTAAAATGCCAAATACTGAACACATACTACATCCTTACTAAACTAAACAATTTCTAATCGGTATGGTTTAAATTTGCCATTACTAATAAAAAAAGCAACGTTTTGTGATTAAAAAAATGATAAAAGGCCTTGTTGTATGGAAAATATTTAACTCAACCGTTGTTTTGGTGAATGAGATCAAGGTTTGGTATAAAAACTATACAAAAAAGGCTTTCTATCAATAGAAAGCCTTCCGAAAAATATCAGTGCTGTTGCTTATTTAATTGGTGTGAATTTAGGTTGAAGTTGTTTACAGACGTGTCGAGCAAAACCGCTACCAGCTTCACTATAAATATTGAATGCTGCGTCAACGCCATTTTCAAGTAAGCCTTCCAATTGATCTGGGTATTCGGCGATAGCGGCAATTTGCCCCTTATATTTTCTGCGTTTAAGCTGCTCAAGTGCTGTTTGGTTACCTTGATGATGTGGCATTGCAAGCAGAACCAGTTTTACATGACCTGTATCTAAAATTCGCTCCCAGAAATCCGGGTCGGTGGCATCACCAGAAATCACATTTCTTCCTTCTGAACGATGATGATGTGCAGCGTCTTCACGAATTTCTATACCCAATGAAATTTTGCCATAGCGTGAACGTAGCTCATCATAAGCGCCCGTTCCAATACGCCCCATACCTAAGATCAATACTTGGGCATGACCTGGGTTGATGAGTTGGTCGCGTTGATTGAGCTTTTCTACCGCTGTCTCTTGCAGCCACTTACCTGAATGTTGATAAATTTTATGGCTAAGGCGGTTAAGTGGCGCGGAAATTACAAAGGATACCGACACCGCAACCGCAATCGCAGCAAGCATATCACTTGGCATCCAGCCCATTTTATAGGCCAACCCAGCAACAATAAGACCAAACTCACTGTAGTTAAATAGTGATAAAGAGGCGAGCAAAGAGGTACGTACTCGAAACTTAAAATGATTAATAGTGACGAAGTACAAGAGTCCTTTGATTGGTAGCAGTAAGATAAATAGCAGGGCGAGAACGACGCCATTCACGCTCAATGAGGCGGATAAACCAATGTTCAAAAAGAAGCAGACTAAAAAGAGCTCCTTCATATTGAATAATGACTTGGATAGTTCTGAGGCTTTTGGGTGACCTGCGAGTAGCATGCCTAAAATTAGCGCGCCCAAGTCTGGTTTCATCCCGACCAACTCGAATAGCCCAGCACCGACAACAAGCGCGAAGAAAATACCGAATAGCACCAGCATTTCGCCGTGGCCAACTTTATCGAGCAGCTTATAGAATAGGGGACGAAGGAAAGGCAGTGCGAACAAACCGATGGCATACCATTCTGGGACTTTTCCGGTTGAAGCAGTCAGGAATACTACGGCAAAAATATCTTGCATAACCAAGATACCGATCGCGAGTGTGCCGTAGGTCGCGTTCATTTCGCCTTTTTCTTGCAATGCTTTTACGGCAAAAACGGTACTAGAGAACGATAGTGCAAAAGCTAAAAGCAGGATTTGGCTGCCGTCCATACTGGCTAGCGAAGTCAAGCCCAGTAGTTTTAAGCCGGATAACGCTAGGGCAAAAAAAGCGGTAGAGAGTATGTTGTGGGCGGTTGCCCCTCCCCATATTTCTTTGGACAGCAGGGTTTTTACATCGAGTTTGAGTCCAATAGTAAACAGAAGAAGAGTAACACCAAGATCTGCGAGAGTGACAATAACGTCATTGCTTTGGTAACCAAATGCATGCAAGCCAAATCCAGCTAGTAGAAAACCAACGAGGGGAGGGAGGCTGCATTTAAGCGCAATAAAACCAGCTAAAAAAGCGGCTGTAATTAGAATAATTTCCATACTGTTGAGCTGTATTCCTGATATACAAAAACGGGCTGTGAAAACACAGCCCGAGATTGTAACTCAATTGGTTGTATAAACTTAGTCTTCCAGTAACTTTTGTAACAAAACTCCGTTTAGCATAGCGCGTTTAATCATCGCAAATGCGCCCATCGTTGGCTGCTTATCAATGTGAGAAGCCACGATAGGGAGGTCGTTATGGAAAGTTTTAAGAGATTGATTCTCTACGTTGCGTTGAATTGCAGGGAAAACAATATCTTGTGCTGCAGTAATATCGCCAGCAATTACAATTTTCTGTGGATTAAATAAGTTAACCGTAATCGCAATCGCTTTACCTAGCTGGTTGCCCACTCGCACTAAACTCTGTTTCGCAAGTTCATCACCATTCATTGCGTGCTGACATACCGCTTCAATTGTGATGTTTTCAAGGTCGGTTAAGCTTGATTCGTATCCTTGAGTAATCAGTTGCTTCACTCGTTGAATAATCGCTGGGTTTGCAGCTACGGTTTCTAAACAGCCAAAGTTTCCACATTGGCATTGCTCACCAAGCGGGTCAATTTGGATATGACCAATTTCACCGACGTTGCGGTTAAAACCAAGAAAAACCTGGCCGTTAACGATAATACCTGCGCCAGTACCGCGGTGGACGCTAACCAAAATAGAATCCTGGCAGTCTTGGCTTGCTCCAAAGTAGTGCTCAGCCAACGCCATGCCACGTACGTCGTTGCCAACAAAGCATGCTGTATTAAACTTCTCTCCAACAATTTCACCGAGAGCAAGATTATCGATATCGGTATTAGGCATGTATTCGACCACGCCAGTTGTTGGGTTAACAAGGCCCGGTAAAGTGATGCCGATAGCGATGAGTTGATCAATTTTGTCTTCGCAACGGTTTACGAAATCTTTTAATAAATCGATAAGTCCTGCGATTAAGTCTGCTTGGTTAGTGTAGTGCAGTTCATGCTGATCTTCTGCCAGCGCGGTACCACCTAAATCGTATAAACTGAACTGTACGTAATCTCGACCTAAGCGAACGGCAATCGAATGAAAAGGTTTGACTTCAGTAGTCAAAGAGATCGCACGACGACCACCAGTTGAAGCTTGTTGGGCGACCTCCTTAATAAGGCCGCGCTCTAAAAGTTGGCGGGTTATTTTGGTAACACTAGCAGGCGCGAGCTGACTCACGTCCGCGACTTGAATACGGGAGATAGGACCTTGCTGATCAATCAGCCTATATACCGCAGCGCTGTTAAGCTGTTTTACTAAATCTACATTACCAATCTGTCCGCCATTCATGCTTAATTTTGCTCGTATTGTCCGTTAACAACCGTCGCTTTTACTTTAAAGTCACGATCGAAAATAGTCAGGTTTGCAACCATCCCTTTTCGAACTCGGCCAAGGCGATCCTCAACACCAATTGCTGTTGCTGGGTATAACGTGGCCATTCGTAGAGCTTCGTCTAAAGCGATCCCCGCGTGCTCAACTGAATTCTGAACTGCTTCAATCATTGTCAAAGCTGAGCCGCCTAGCGTGCCATTTTCATCAACACACTTACCATCTCGGTAATATACTTTCTTACCGACAAAAATAAAGTGATCAATGTTAGCACCTGCTGGAGCTGTGGCATCCGTCACCAAAACAAGCTTTTCACCTTTGATTTTATGAGCAATTCGGATGTTTGCGTAGTCGACGTGAAAACCATCAGCAATAATGCCAGCATATACGTCAGGAGTATCGTAAATTGCACCAACAACTCCTGGTTCACGACCAACCATTGGTGTCATTGCATTAAAGAGGTGTGTAGCAAAAGTAATGCCTGCTTCAAAGCTTTTACGTGCTTCGGCGTAGGTTGCATTTGTGTGGCCAATTGAAACTACGATGCCAGCAGCCTTTAATCGCGCAATATGCTCTGGGTCGTTATGCTCAGGTGCTAGTGTTACTTTCGCTACGATATCGGCGTTTGTGCAGATAAGGTCGATCATGCTTTCGTCTGATGGGCGAATAAAATCTACGTTATGGATGCCTTTTTTCGCGACGTTAAGGTAAGGACCTTCGAGGTGTAAACCAAGCGATTGATTTTGATACTTGTTGTGGTACTCACGAGCTGCGGCAATTGCAGTTCGCATATCTTCATCAGATGACGTAATGAGTGTTGGCAGGAAGCTAGTACAGCCAGATTTGAGGTTTGCCTGGTGCATGATTTGCATGGTTTCAGGGGTAATTGCATCGTTTAGCATTACACCGCCACAACCGTTCAACTGCAGATCGATAAAGCCTGGACTTAGATTAGCGCCTGCAAGGTCTTTTAGTTCGATGCTTTGAGGTAGCTCAGAAACCGGCACAATAGATTGAATAAGATCGTTTTCGATGATGACCGCATGATCGGTAAGAACATCACTACCGGTATAAATTTTACAGTTACTTAGCGCGTACATAGTCAGCTAGTCCTTATAGATGAGAATTCAATTTCTATATCGTTATCTAAGTAGAGACTGCTTCAGTCATATGGGTACTTAGTTTGTATCACTGAATTAGATAACGAGTCACATACAGCAAGTCGCGTTTTATCGATGTTATTGTCATAGTAACTAACTGAAAAGTAATAATTGTATGGTTTTTTATGATTCTTTTTCAGAGCAAAGTTACAGTGATTTACCCGCCTAGATACCAAAATAACACTGATTCTGCCTTGCATAAAGTGCGAGAATATTATCTTTAAAACGCCATTTTTTCGTATAATAAAATAAGTTTTATGATCTCGCTAGCAAAAACCTTCCGAAAGGGCAAATTGTGGTGATTATGATCACAAACGGTGAGCTTTTAATTTGCGGAGCAAAATTAATATCATAAACTTAGGATGACTAAATTGGACGGCTGAAATAAGTCATTCAACATAACATCTAATCCTATAGGGGGAACTTAAGGTGAACATTCTCGGATACTTCCAGAAGGTGGGTAAGGCGCTTATGGTGCCGGTTGCCACACTTCCTGCAGCAGCAATACTCATGGGTATTGGCTACTGGATCGACCCAAATGGCTGGGGCGCAAACAGTGCACTTGCTGCATTTCTTATTAAAGCTGGTGCAGCGATCATTGACAACATGTCAGTATTGTTCGCTGTTGGTGTTGCTTACGGAATGTCTAAAGACAAAGATGGCGCCGCTGCACTTTCAGGCTTCGTGGGCTTCTTAGTTGTCACAACGCTTTTGGCCCCTGGTGCAGTATCACAAATTCAAGGCATTGACCCAAGTGAAGTACCTGCTGCATTTGGTAAAATCAATAACCAGTTCGTAGGTATCTTGGTTGGTATTGTTTCTGCTGAGTTGTACAACCGTTTTTCTCACGTAGAGCTGCACAAAGCACTGGCGTTTTTCTCTGGTAAGCGTCTTGTACCTATCCTAACGTCTTTTGCTGGTATCGTTATTGCGTTCATCCTGATGTACGTTTGGCCATCAGTTTACGGCGGTCTGGTCAGTTTTGGAGAAAGCATTCAAGGTATGGGTGAAGCAGGTGCAGGTGTTTATGCATTCTTCAACCGTCTTCTAATTCCTGTTGGTCTGCACCATGCACTAAACTCAGTGTTCTGGTTTGATGTTGCTGGTATTAATGACATTCCAAACTTCCTTGGCGGTGCGAAATCATTAGCTGAAGGCACGGCAACGGTAGGTGTTACAGGGATGTACCAAGCGGGCTTCTTCCCAATCATGATGTTTGGTTTACCAGGCGCTGCTCTAGCGATGTACCATACTGCGAAATCAAAGAATAAAGAGAAAGTGGCATCTATCATGATTGCGGCTGCGTTTGCTTCATTCTTTACAGGTGTAACAGAACCACTTGAATTTGCATTCATGTTCCTTGCTCCAGGACTGTACGTTCTTCACGCAGCGCTGACTGGTCTATCAGTTTATATCGCGGCATCAATGCAGTGGATTGCAGGTTTCGGTTTCTCTGCTGGTTTAGTCGACTTAGTATTGTCGACTCGTAACCCGCTAGCGGTAAACTGGTACATGCTCATTGTACAAGGTCTTGGTTTCTTTGCGGTTTACTACTTCGTGTTCCGTACCGTGATTGTTAAGTTTGGCCTTAAAACACCGGGACGTGAAGATGATGAAGAAGCTTCATCTAACGTGGCTGGATCAAGCAATTCTTCAGAGCTTGCTCGTCAGTACTTGAAAGCACTTGGCGGTCATGACAACCTAAGTTCTATCGATGCCTGTATTACTCGTTTGCGCCTTTCTGTGAAAGATATGAGCGTTATCAATGAGAAAACTCTGAAAGATCTTGGAGCTATGGGAGTTGTGAAGCTAGGTACAAACAACCTACAAGTTATCCTTGGTCCACTAGCAGAGATTGTTGCTGGTGAGATGAAGAATGTATCTAAAGATGAAGACTTAAGTGGTGTTCGGCTACCAGCTTAACTGTTTAATAGTGGTGTGATTGTTTGTTATTGGTATTGCAAACAATTGATACTACAACATCGCAAAAGGCCTCCGCAGGAGGCCTTTTTTAGTTTAGGCCCTTTGAATCTGCTTTGCTTTCACGCTAACTCGATAAATATTGTCGTTTTAGAGCGAGTTCTTGTTGTCTAATTGCTTAGAATTGTGGATCATTAGGAACAATGTACTCTGTGAAACCATACTTGGATACAGGGTTCCGTTTTCTCTGACAATACTAATATTTTTGAGGTGCTATAGATGAGTGAAGCTGATGCTCGTCCATCAAACTTTATTCGCCAGATCATTGATAAAGATCTAGCGGATGGTAAACACACTAGCGTGCATACTCGATTCCCGCCGGAGCCAAATGGCTACCTGCATATCGGTCATGCTAAGTCTATCTGTTTGAACTTCGGTATTGCTCAGGACTACCAGGGTCAATGTAATCTGCGTTTCGACGATACAAACCCTGAAAAAGAAGACATCGAATACGTTGAGTCTATCAAGAAAGATGTAAACTGGTTGGGCTTTGAGTGGAGTGGTGAAGTATGTTACTCATCAAACTACTTCGATAAGCTTTACGAATATGCAATTGAATTGATTAACAAAGGCTTAGCGTACGTAGATGAGCTAAGTCCAGAGCAAATTCGTGAATACCGCGGCACACTAAAGGCGCCAGGTAAACCAAGTCCATACCGTGACCGTTCTGTTGAAGAGAACTTGGCGTTGTTTGAAAAAATGCGCGCTGGTGAATTTGAAGAAGGTAAAGCGTGTCTTCGTGCTAAAATCGACATGGGTTCTTCATTCATGGTCATGCGCGATCCAGTTTTATACCGAGTGCGTTTTGCTACGCACCACCAAACTGGTGATAAGTGGTGCATTTACCCAATGTACGACTTTACGCACTGTATTTCTGATGCATTAGAAGGCATTACGCACTCTATTTGTACGCTTGAATTCATGGATAACCGTCGTCTGTACGATTGGGTTCTAGACAACATCACGATCGAAAGCCGTCCACATCAATACGAGTTCAGTCGTTTAAACCTTGAATACACAGTGATGTCTAAGCGTAAGCTTAACCAGCTAGTTACTGAAAAACTGGTTAATGGTTGGGATGATCCACGTATGCCGACTGTCTCAGGTCTGCGTCGTCGTGGCTTCACACCTGCATCTATTCGTGAGTTTTGTAAGCGTATTGGTGTAACGAAGCAAGAAAATATGATCGAGTTTAGTTCATTAGAATCTTGTATTCGTGATGACCTAAACGAGAACGCTCCGCGTGCAATGGCTGTACTGGATCCTGTTAAAGTTGTTATCGAAAACTTTGAAGCAGGCGCAGTAGAAAACTTGACAGTTGCCAACCACCCAAATAAACCTGAAATGGGCGTGCGTGAAGTGCCATTCACGCGTGAATTGTGGATTGAGCGTGAAGACTTCCGTGAAGAAGCGAACAAAAAGTACAAGCGTTTAGTGCTAGGTAAAGAAGTTCGTTTACGTGGTGCTTACGTGATCAAAGCTGAGCGCGTTGAAAAAGATGCCGAAGGCAACATCACAACGATCTTCTGTTCTTACGATGCAGATACGCTAGGTAAAAACCCAGCAGATGGTCGTAAAGTGAAAGGCGTTATTCATTGGGTGTCAGCTGATAAAGCTCTTCCTGCGGAAATTCGTCTGTACGATCGTTTATTTACGGTGCCAAACCCAGGCGCAGCGGAAGATTTTGCTTCTACTATCAACCCTGAATCATTAGTTGTGATCAATGGCTTCGTCGAGCCTAGCCTAGCTTCTGCAGAAGCAGAAAAAGGTTACCAGTTTGAACGTATGGGTTACTTCTGTGCAGACTCGAAAGACTCTTCAGCAGATAATCTAGTATTCAACCGCACGGTTGGTCTACGTGATACCTGGGCAAAAATTGAGAATCAATAATCTCAATTAATGCTGAGAACGATGAAAAAATGCCAGCAAACGCTGGCATTTTTTATACCTAATCCCACAGAGTGCTATATAGATGTGCAAAACTGTGGAGAAAAAAGATGGGTGTTTAGTAGCTTTTGTTCTGTAACCAAAGTACTGACGTCTAAGGTTCTGACTTCTAGAAACAAAAAACGCCAGCATGTGCTGACGTTTACTTTTTAAATTAACAAACCCTTATTTTTTCGGTTTGTGTGCATCTGGATTGTCTTTACAACCACCATCGCTACACTTGCCGTACAAGTATAAGCTGTGGTTTGTTAGTGTGACATTGTACTTAGCTGCAATCTCTTTTTGACGTTCTTCAATAAGATCGTCAGAAAATTCAATTACCTCACCACAGTCTAGGCACACTAGGTGGTCGTGGTGATGTTGAGTCGATAATTCGAAGACTGACTTTCCACCTTCAAAGTGGTGGCGAGTTACAATACCAGCATCGTCGAACTGGTTTAGAACTCGGTAAACAGTTGCTAGGCCAATTTCTTCACCTAGATCAATCAACTTTTTGTACAAATCTTCAGCACTGATGTGCTGGCAGTCTGGCTGCTGAAGTACTTCTAGAATTTTTAGCCTCGGAAGGGTTACTTTTAAACCCGCATCCTTCAGCGCCTGATTATTATCTGACATATACTTTCCCGTTGGATCATCTGCAGCGATTTAACAGAATTCAATCTTCCTACCATTATAGGATAAGCGTTCGGAACATTAAACCACGAACTTCAAAGGGTTAATAGAATCTTTTTGTAAATTAGAAACAGGTCCATTATATTACAGCTCTGACCAGTTACAATTGTGTAACATTAAGCTTGGAGAGGGCAGGGATAGCGATGAATAGGCGACTAGCGAAGATATACAAACCAGGAATTGTAAAGTTCGCACTCAATATTTGGCCTCCTTTTTGGGGGGCGGGTATTAAAATCTTACATATTTCTCAAGACTTCCGTACTGTAAAGGTACGTTTAAAGCTTCGCTGGTGGAATAAAAATGCCAATCGCACCCAATATGGCGGCAGTATTTTCTCTTTAACTGATCCTATTTACTCGTTGATGCTGATGGGGATTCTACGAGAGGAATATTATGTGTGGGATAAAGAGGCAAGCATTAACTTTATTAAGCCGGGGCAAAGTGATTTGTTTGCAGAATTTGAGGTCACTGAAGGGATGCTGGAAAACATTTATCAAATGACACGGAATGGAGAAAAGTGTTTTCCTGAGTTTATTACTCATGTAAAAGATAAACAGGGGAATGTGGTTTCAGAGGTTCAACGCAAGCTTTATGTAAGAAAGAAACCTCAGTATCGCGAAGAGGAAGTACTTACCGATGCTGTGTGACAATACATACAAAAAGACCTCCAAGTGGAGGTCTTTGCATCATTCAATTTGATTAGCCTTCTAGCTCAGCTAAACACATCTCTTCATAGATCTGTTTAACCCAGCTTTCAACACGCTCGTCAGTCAATTCTGGTTGGCGGTCTTCATCAATACATAGACCTACGAATTGGCTTTCGTCACCTTCAACAAGTGCTTTAGACGCTTCAAATTCGTAGCCTTCTGTCGAGGTATGGCCAAGAATTGTGCCGCCTTTAGACTCAACGATATCACGGACTGTGCCCATCGCGTCACAGAAGTATTCTGCGTAGTCTTCTTGGTCGCCACAGCCAAAGATAGCCACTAGCTTAGTAGAGAAGTCGATTTGCTCAAGTTCAGGGAAGAAGTCATCCCAATCACATTGTGCTTCGCCGTAGTACCAAGTTGGGATACCTAGAAGAAGAAGATCGAAGTTATCAATGTCTTCTTTGCTGCTTTTCGCGATGTCTTGAACGTGAACTAGATGTTTACCTAGTTGCTTTTGAATCATCTTTGCAACGGCTTCAGTATTACCTGTGTCGCTACCGAAGAAGATACCTACACTTGCCATAGAGTCTATACCTTTACATTGTTTGTTATTGGCGATGCTACTAAGGGTTTAACCTAACCCTGAGCCTTCCCAAGTTAGCTGAATTACACCTTTTGCAATAAAGCCAGCACAGCCTAGGAAAAGGACTAACCACACAATACGACGACCAAAAACAGGTACATTGCCTTGCTTTAGCACATCTTTTATCGCCATCCCGATGAAAAAAAAGATAGCAGCAAAAAGAAGATCGAGCCCAATAGACTCGAGCATATCCATATAGTCGTAAAGCATTTTAGCCCTTCATGCCGAAAAATCTTGGGCGCACTATACCACTGTTAAACGGTAAAGTTAATGCACTACAAGAAGGGTTATTTCAATAATCTAGTGTTGCTTTTCGAATTTGTTAACTCGAAATGTATTTTCGAATGACTCTCATTACTTCTGTCGGTTTCTCGGCGTGTAACCAGTGACCAGTGCCAGCGATAATGTGTGCTTTAGCATGGTTAAATTGTCGCTTCACTGCCGGCTGATGTTCTGGCATTAAGTAGTCAGAGTCGCCGCCTTTGATAAATAAAGTTGGGATATCTGTTGGTGTGATTTCTTGCCAGCCAATAATTTGGTCATAATTCTCAAAAAGGCTCGGTACGTTAAACCGCCAATCCATCTTATCGCCATTTTTGTACAGTGATTTAGAGAGAAATTGTCTTACACCATCGAGTTCAATATGTTGAGCTAGGATATCCATGGCTTGCTGTCGATTTGCTGGTTTTTCATTAATAACAGCATGTAAGCCGTTAAAAACATTATCGTGACGGTTCGTAGTGTAGGCTACAGGCGCCATGTCGAGAACGACTAACTGCTTGACTACATTTGGCGCAATGTCCACAAGAGCCATCGCGACTTTTCCGCCCATGGAGTGACCAATAACAATAGATGGCTCAACGTTTAAGTGCTGAAGGAGCTGAGCCACATCTTTTGCCATATCGGTATAGTTATGGACTTCGGAGTGGAAAGAGAGGCCGTGATTTCTCAGATCAATACTGATCACCGTGTGATCTTTAATAAGATCGCGGGCGAGTAGACCCAGATTACTTAAACTACCAAACAATCCGTGAATCAAAACAACTGTTTGGCCTTGGCCTTCCTGCTTATAGTTGAGTAATGCTGACATTTTATCTTATTCGTGATGGGTTTAACGTGGAGTATCCGCGTGGATCTCGTTATAATCCCCCAGAGTTTAAACATTGAGAATGTGAAAAGCGAATGAAAACAATTGAGGTTGATGAGGATCTATACCGTTATATAGCTAGTCAAACTAAGCATATCGGTGAAAGCGCCTCGGATATTTTGCGACGCCTTTTAAACCTTGATGGTCAGTTGCAGGAAGCTAAAGCCGCGCCTGTAGTAGAGAAGCCACAAGGGATTGTAGTAAGTAAAGATGCGGGTAAAACGGAATCTGTTGATGTAGTGAAAGAAATGCGTTCGCTGCTTATTTCTGATGAGTTTGCCGGTCTAAAAAAAGCGATTGATCGCTTTATGTTGGTATTATCGACCTTACATAAATTGAATCCAGAAGGTTTCGCCCAGGCTACGAATGTAAAAGGACGCAAACGCGTGTACTTTGCAGATAATGAAGAAACCTTGCTAGCAAACGGTAATACGACCAAGCCAAAAGCCATTCCTGGCACACCGTTTTGGGTTATCACGAATAACAATACAAGTCGTAAAAGACAGATGGTTGAACAAGTGATGGCACACATGGGGTTCCAACCTGACTTAATAGAAAAAGTAACAGGTTCAATCTAAGAAACCTGATAGAAGCCTCATAATGCGTCGCAGTGAGCGGATATTATGAGGCTTTTTTAATTTTATTTGTATTGAAAGAAAGGATGTCAAACATGGCTATGCACCCTCGTGCTGGGCAAAAAGCGCAGCAGGAAGATCTTCACAATATCCCAGCACTCGTTGCTAACTACTTCTTACTTCAACCAGACGCGGCAAACGCAGAACACAAAGTTCAATTTGGTACTTCTGGCCACCGCGGTACTGCAGACAAGCACACTTTTAACGAAAACCACATTTTAGCGATCGCTCAAGCGGTAGCAGAAGTTCGTGCTGAGCAAGGCACAACTGGCCCGTTGTTTGTGGGTAAAGACACTCATGCGCTATCTGAGCCTGCTTTCTCAAGTGTGATTGAAGTACTGATTGCAAACGGTGTGAAAGTGATTGTCCAACAAGACAACGGTTACACGCCAACACCGGGTATTTCACACGCGATTCTGACTTACAACATCAAACACGATGAAAAAGCAGACGGTATCGTTATTACCCCATCACATAACCCACCACAAGACGGCGGTATCAAATACAATCCGACACATGGTGGTCCTGCAGAAGCTGAGTTGACTCAAGCTATCGAAGATCGTGCGAACGAATTGATTGCTGGAGGTTTACAAGGTGTTAAACGCCTACCACTAGCAGAAGCAAAAGCATCGGATCTGTTTGTAGAGATGGACTTGGTGAAGCCATACATCGATGACCTGGTGAACGTTATTGATATGGAAGCAATCCAAAAAGCGAACCTGAAGATTGGTGTAGATCCATTGGGTGGCAGCGGTATCGATTACTGGCGTCAAATTGGTCAGGCATACAACCTAGACCTAACGCTAGTAAGTGAATCGATCGATCCTTCTTTCCAATTCATGTCGCTAGATAAAGACGGCGTTGTGCGTATGGACTGTTCTTCTCCTTACGCAATGGCGGGTCTATTGGCACTGAAAGACGAATACGATTTAGCATTTGGTAACGATCCTGACTACGACCGTCACGGTATCGTTACGCCAAAAGGTTTGATGAACCCGAACCACTTCTTAGCCGTTTGTATTGACTACTTGTACCGTCATCGTGACGCGTGGGGTAAAGATGTCGCTGTTGGTAAAACACTAGTTTCAAGTGCGCTGATTGACCGTGTTGTTGCGGATCTAGGTCGTGAGCTATGTGAAGTGCCTGTTGGTTTCAAATGGTTTGTAGACGGTCTGTACACTGGTAAGTTTGGTTTCGGCGGCGAAGAAAGTGCTGGTGCGTCTTTCCTTCGTAAAGATGGCACGCCTTGGTCAACAGACAAAGATGGCATCTTGCTATGCCTTCTAGCAGCAGAGATCACTGCGGTAACGGGTAAGAACCCACAAGATTACTATGAAGAGCTAGCGGCGAAGCACGGTGAGTCGAAGTACAACCGTATTCAAGCTGTAGCAAATGGCCCACAAAAAGACGTATTGAAGAAGTTGTCACCAGAAATGGTTGCGGCTGAAACTCTAGCAGGTGATGAGATCACTGCTCGTCTAACGCATGCACCAGGCAATGGTGCTGCGATTGGTGGCCTTAAAGTAACGACAGCTAACGGTTGGTTCGCTGCTCGTCCATCAGGCACAGAGGACATCTACAAGATTTACTGTGAAAGCTTCAAAGGTGAAGAGCACCTAAAACAAATCGAAGCAGAAGCACAAGAGATCGTTAATCAAGTGTTTGCAGCCGCTGGTTTGTAAAACATCCAATGGTCAATGTATCTAGCAAAGGGTTGATGTGAAAACATCAACCCTTTCATGTTTAAGTGCCCCGAACCGCTTTATCTCCGGGCCATGAATCTGGTACCACAAACCAGAATTGACCGTCTTCCGTTTGTGCGTGTATGAATCGATCTAAAGGCTTTTCAATAGGTTGAGAGAAATCATCTGTACCGGTCGCCCAGCATGGTTTATGTAAATGATAAAGGGGTTTACCAATTAAATCCCATTGACGTTGATAGCACCAGTAACCACTAATCTGACTTGGATTTAATTCATAACCCAAGCACTCCTTAGGAGTTGGCTCTGGAGTAAACGGATTAATATAGAGTCGTCCTTGCATCATTAGGCGCTCTTCTGGAGAGTCGTTTAAAGGAATTATTTTTTGAAATTCCGGGCGATCGCTCATTTTCAGCTGATGCGTGAGCATTCTATCCAATTTTGCATGTAACTGGTCGTGAGCATTCGGGCCATACCAAATGCCGTTGTAAAGAAGATAAAACTTAATCGCCACTTCCCAATGTTCTATCTGATTTGATTCTGTATTCCTCAATACCAAATCGACAGCACCAATGGTCTTACCTTCCGCGTCGTTTAACTGAATTTCTTCGGCAATAATCTGATATCGTCCTGAATTAGAAAGAGCCGCAGTGCATAGGTGCTGATATAAAAAACCCAGTCTCGGATTACCATTGTATTGTTCTGAGCTATTCAAAGGTTTGACCGAGACATCTTCTAAGGTTGCAAACGGAGGGCGTAACTTGAAAAGCGGAGGTGAAGTGGCGATCCATTGGTAAAAGCGTTGCAGTTGGTTCATCCGTATCCCTAAATCTATGGTGAGGCGACAAGCTTTGTTATTGTAACTAAATTTGCTTTTGAGGGTAGGGTGGCTAGCATCGATATTAGGGTTCGAGATACACTTTAAAGACCTAAATGATATCAAGGTGCCAGATGTCAAAAACGTTGCTGTATCAACTAGGTTGCACTCTTTCGTCTGATTCCATCGAGAGGTTATTTAGGTTTACATGCGCTAGAAATTGGAAGTAATAATGAATAACTTAAAGCTAGAACAGATTCTTAATGACAAACTGTCACCGCAGTTAATTAAAGATTACGCACCAAATGGGTTACAGGTAGAAGGGAAATCAGCGGTAAAGCGTGTTATCACTGGCGTAACCGCCTCTCAAGCCTTAATCGATAAAGCGATTGAGCTTAATGCAGACGCATTGCTTGTTCATCATGGCTATTTTTGGAAAGGTGAGCCTGAGCCAATTCGTGGCATGAAAGGTAAACGAATTCGTAGCCTGATCAAAAATGATATCAACTTATATGGTTATCACCTTCCTCTAGATATTCATCCAGAGCTAGGCAACAACGCTGAATTAGCTCGCTTACTTGAAATCGAAGTAGAAGGTGGGCTTGAAGGGCACCCTCAGTCAGTTGCTATGTTTGGGCGCTTGAAAAAGCCGATGTCTGGTGTTGAATTTGCGAGTAAGATCAACCAAGTTCTTGAAAGAGAGCCTCTGCATATCGCTCCAGAGAATACTGATAAGATGATTGAGACAGTCGGCTGGTGTACTGGTGGAGGGCAGGATTTCATTGAACTTGCTGTACAGCACGGGCTGGATGCATTTATCTCTGGAGAAATTTCAGAGCGCACCACTTATACTGCTCGTGAAATGGACATTCATTACTTTGCTGCAGGTCATCATGCTACTGAGCGTTATGGTGTTCAGGCCTTAGGCAAATGGCTAGCGGATGAATATGGCCTACATGTGGAGTTTATCGATATTGATAATCCGGTTTAGCGTTCTCCATTAATAACGTTAAACGCAAAAAAGAAAAAAGGGTTGAGACGAAAATCTCAACCCTTTTGTTTTCAGCCCTAAACCACCTACTTCAGTAGGTGGTTATCATCCGTTTCGGCTTTGCCTGTAAAACTACTCAT
>NZ_JAWOVY010000014.1:0-127786 GCF_033340155.1 Vibrio sp. 1562 | reverse complement strand
GTAGGGCTATCGCCAAGCGGTAAGGCAGCGGCTTTTGATGCCGCCATTCCCTGGTTCGAATCCAGGTAGCCCTGCCATATACAACGATATTGAGATTTTACCAATTATCTTGATATCTACAGATTAAGTTGCGGAAGTGGCGGAATTGGTAGACGCACCAGATTTAGGTTCTGGCGCCGCAAGGTGTGAGAGTTCAAGTCTCTCCTTCCGCACCATTATCGGAAAACCCAGCATGACTTTGCTGGGTTTTTTCTTTTTTTGGTTCTGGACTCGGGAAATCATTAGATTTGCCGAATTAAAAAAGCGAGCTCATGGCTCGCTTTTTTTCTATCTGTGATTTGAGTAGCTTACTACATACCTAACGCGTATTTCAGTACTTGAGCCTTAATTGGCCCTGAGTTTTCAGCAAGCTTCAATGCAGCATTACGTACGAACTTCAATGGCCCAAGATCGTTGCTAAAACCTTTATAGAAAAAGTCCATGCCCGTCTGCATGAGTAAGTTGTCAGGTCGACGTGCGCGTTCGTATTTCGCGAGTAAGGTATCTTCCAGCTTTTCTTGGTGTTCTGTTACCGAAAGGAGAACGTCTACATCTTTGAAGCCTAAGTTTACCCCTTGCCCTGCAAGCGGATTGATCGTATGAGCAGAGTCACCCACTAACACGCAATTTTTGCTTGAGTAGCTTTGCGCATGACGACGAGTGAGTGGGAATGAGCCAAACTGTAAAACTTCAATATCGCCTAATTCAGCAGGGAAATGACGTAAGATTTCTTCCCTTAGTTGAGGTTTACCCATCGCACACAGTTGTTTAATACGTATAGGCGAGTCATACCAAACCAAAGAACCTTGGCCTACTACTTGACCATCGTCGTTACTCAAAGAGCACAAAGGTAAAAATGAACGCGGGCCTGAAGGAGTAAATTGTTGCCAAGTGATATCTTGCTGTGGCAATTCTGTTTTCACATTAATCAACATGCAGTGTTGTCGGTAATCCCACGCAGTTACACCAATTCCAGCCAATTGACGAACTTTAGAGTTTGCACCATCAGCACCAATCACCCAGTTAGCTTCAAACTGCGCCCCACTTTCTAGTGTCACAAGGTTTACATCTGCAAACTCAATGGCTTTTAATCGCTCAGGACACATCACGGTTAGATTTTCATACTGAGAGAAGACTTGCCAAAGACCTAATTGGATTAGGCGATTTTCAACGATGTAACCTAGCTGATCCAATGACAATTCATCAGAGTGAAAACGAGTACGGCACTCTGGGTGCTCCCAAGTTTCTAAGCGCCGATAAGGACAAACTCGCATGCTCTTGATCTCTGACCATGCTCCGAGTGAATCAAGTAACTCCACCGACTGGTGCGAGATTGCAGATACACGAATATCCATCG
Source organism: Vibrio sp. 1562 (assembly GCF_033340155.1). Lineage (NCBI taxonomy): Bacteria > Pseudomonadati > Pseudomonadota > Gammaproteobacteria > Vibrionales > Vibrionaceae > Vibrio > Vibrio sp. 1562. The sequence continues at coordinate 126,390 of NZ_JAWOVY010000014.1, read as the reverse complement.
CCTGAGCGGCATCAAAAACTTTAGGTTTTGTACCTTCGACCAAGACAACGCTTCTGCCCTGCTTGGCAAATCCAACAGCGACGGCTGCCCCAACCATACCGCCACCGATCACGGCGATGTCATACTTGTTCATTTTTCACTCTTCATCGTGCTGATTAATTGGCGTTTTTTATTGTACTTTCCATGGCTATTTTTACAAAATTGTTTAACAAAAAACCTTGTTCTGCATAGGGCGAAAAACTAGATTTCATCAGGCTTTGCAGAGAATTAGCTAGATCACTAGTCAGGTGCTTTTTAAAGCAGTACAATACGCCGCTTACCGCCGTGATGGCGGCTATAATTTGAGCAATAGCTCTCCGATTTAAGTACAACTGAACGAGCGAAAGTGAGATGAGTAAGAAACTGCTAATTAAAACCTGGGGCTGCCAGATGAACGAATACGATTCATCAAAAATGGCCGACCTGCTTAATGCTGCAAACGGCTACGAGCTGACGGAAGAGCCAGAGGAAGCAGACGTACTTCTACTTAACACCTGTTCGATCCGTGAAAAAGCGCAAGAGAAAGTTTTCCACCAGCTAGGCCGCTGGAAAACACTAAAAGATAAAAAACCTGGCGTAGTTATCGGTGTAGGTGGTTGTGTAGCAACGCAAGAAGGTGACCATATTCGTGAACGTGCACCATACGTTGACGTTATTTTTGGCCCACAAACTTTGCACCGCCTACCTGAGATGATCAAACAATCTCAGTCCGATGATGCACCAGTTATGGACATTTCGTTCCCAGAGATCGAAAAATTCGACCGCCTACCTGAACCTCGCGCTGAAGGTGCGACAGCATTCGTTTCTATTATGGAAGGCTGCTCTAAGTACTGTACTTACTGTGTCGTACCGTACACTCGTGGTGAAGAAGTAAGCCGTCCAATGGATGACGTACTGTTCGAAATCGCCCAACTTGCTGAACAAGGCGTACGTGAAGTAAACCTTCTGGGTCAAAACGTAAACGCGTACCGTGGTCCTATGCACGATGGTGAGATCTGTTCATTTGCAGAACTGCTTCGTTTGGTTGCGTCTATCGATGGTATCGACCGTATTCGTTTCACGACGAGCCACCCGTTAGAATTCACAGACGACATCATCGCAGTATACGAAGATACGCCAGAACTTGTGAGCTTCCTGCACTTACCTGTGCAAAGTGGTAGTGACCGTATCCTAACGATGATGAAACGCCCTCACACCGCTATCGAATACAAATCGATCATCCGTAAACTGCGTAAAGCTCGTCCTGATATTCAAATCAGTTCAGACTTTATTGTTGGTTTCCCTGGTGAGACAGACAAAGACTTCCAAGACACCATGAAGCTAATCAAAGATGTAGACTTTGACATGAGCTTCAGCTTTATTTTCTCTCCACGTCCAGGTACGCCAGCAGCGGATTACCCTTGTGATGTGTCAGAACAAGTGAAGAAAGAGCGCCTTTACGAACTACAGCAAACTATCAATGCTCAAGCGATGCGTTACTCTCGCTTAATGCTTGGCACAGAACAACGTGTTCTAGTTGAAGGTCCTTCGAAGAAAAACCTAATGGAACTACGCGCTCGTACAGAAAACAACCGTGTAGTAAACTTTGAAGGTAGTGCAGACCTAATTGGTCAGTTCGTTGATGTGAAGATCGTAGACGTATTTGCAAACTCACTGCGTGGTGAGCTAGTACGTACTGAAAAAGACATGGATCTTCGTAGTGTGATTTCCCCAACGCAGATGATGGCGAAAACACGTCGCGAAGATGAGCTGGGTGTAGCTACTTTTACGCCGTAAGCTCGTATAAATAGCCATAGAGAGCCTGGTCGTTATCAGGCTCTCACTAAGTGGCAAAAAATGAGAGGCAACATTGAGCAATAAAATCGTAACTCTAGAAATTAACCTAGAACCTTCAGACAACCGCCGACTAGCTAGCCTGTGCGGTCCATTCGATGACAACATCAAGCATTTAGAACGTCGTCTAGGCGTTGAAATTAACCACCGTAGTGACCACTTTACGATTGTCGGTAAACCTCATACCGCATCAGCTGCGCTGGATATCCTGAAAACTCTATATGTTGATACCGCACCTGTACGAGGTGAGATCCCAGATATTGAGCCTGAGCAAATCCATCTAGCGATCAAAGAGTCTGGTGTTCTTGAGCAGAATACTGAGTCTAATATCGAGCATGGTAAAGAAGTCTTCGTCAAAACCAAGAAAGGTGTGATCAAACCACGTACGCCAAACCAAGCGCAGTACTTGGTTAACATGGTCACGCATGATATTTCTTTTGGTATTGGCCCGGCTGGTACAGGTAAAACCTACCTTGCTGTAGCAGCAGCTGTTGACGCACTAGAGCGCCAAGAGATCCGTCGTATTCTACTTACTCGTCCAGCGGTTGAAGCTGGTGAGAAATTGGGCTTCCTACCTGGTGATTTAAGCCAGAAAGTCGACCCATACCTACGTCCGCTATACGACGCCCTATTTGAAATGCTGGGCTTTGAGCGCGTAGAGAAGCTGATTGAACGTAACGTGATTGAGGTCGCCCCTCTTGCTTACATGCGTGGTCGTACTCTAAACGACGCCTTCATCATTCTTGATGAGAGTCAAAACACCACTGTTGAGCAGATGAAGATGTTCCTAACACGTATTGGTTTTAACTCTCGCGCGGTTATCACTGGTGATGTCACGCAGATTGACTTACCTCGTGGTGCGAAATCGGGTCTTCGTCATGCTATTGAAGTACTAAGCGAAGTTGACGACATCAGCTTTAACTTCTTCTTGGCCGACGACGTTGTACGTCACCCTGTGGTTGCTCGTATCGTTAACGCGTACGAGAAGTGGGAAGCACAAGACCAGAAAGAGCGTAAAGAGTTCGAGAAACGCCGTCGTGAAGAACGCGATGCGAAGTTACTAGAAGCAGCAAAAGCCGAACTGAATGCACAAGTTGCTTCAACTAAGGAATAACCATGGCGATTGAACTTGATCTGCAACTGGCAGTCGAAAATGAAGAAGGTTTGCCTTCGCAGCAAGATTTCCAATTGTGGCTAGATAAGACCATTCCTCTCTTCCAACCACAAGCCGAAGTCACCATTCGTATTGTTGATGAACAAGAAAGTCATACGCTCAACCATGAGTATCGCGGCAAAGATAAACCAACTAATGTGTTGTCATTTCCATTTGAAGCACCTCCTGGTATGGAAATAGATTTACTTGGTGATTTGATTATTTGCCGCCAAGTTGTTGAAAAAGAGGCGGTTGAACAGAGCAAGCCTCTGCTAGCACATTGGGCGCATATGGTTGTACATGGCAGCTTGCATCTGCTAGGTTATGATCATATAGAGGATGACGAAGCCGAAGAGATGGAGTCCCTCGAAACCGAAATCATGCAAGGTATGGGTTATGAAGATCCTTACATTGCTGAAAAAGAGTAGCTATTGGCCACTCGACAGGGAAAGGCGAACCACCTAAATGACTCTCGTGTTCGCCTCTCTATGTGTGCTATCACACTTCTGATAGCGTTACTTAATTGAGAAACAATGAACGAAGATAATTCTCCCTCTTCTAACGAAGATAAGAAAGAAAAGGCAGAAGGTCCGAGTAGAAAGTCCTTCTTTGAACGTCTAGGTCAACTATTTCAGGGCGAACCAAAAGATCGCCAAGAGCTTGTGGATGTTATCCGCGACTCTGAAGTTAACGACCTGATTGACCATGACACTCGCGATATGCTCGAAGGTGTTATGGAAATCTCCGAAATGCGTGTGCGTGACATTATGATCCCGCGTTCGCAAATGGTTACAGTTGAGCGTACTCACGACCTTGATACCTTGGTTGCTTTGATTACCGATGCTCAACACTCTCGCTACCCTGTGATCAGCGAAGATAAAGACCATGTGGAAGGCATACTTCTAGCGAAGGACTTACTTAAATACTTAGGCTCAGGCAGTAATCCATTTGATATCGAAGAAGTCATTCGACCAGCGGTTGTGGTACCGGAAAGTAAACGCGTTGATCGACTGCTGAAAGAATTCCGTGAAGAACGTTATCATATGGCCATTGTTGTCGATGAATTCGGTGGTGTTTCTGGTCTTGTGACCATTGAAGATATCCTTGAGGAAATCGTCGGGGATATTGAAGATGAATTCGATGAAAGTGAAGAGACGGACATTCGTAAGCTGAGCAAGCATACGTTTGCTGTCAGAGCGCTGACAACCATCGAAGAGTTTAATGAGACATTCGGAACCAACTTCAGCGATGAGGAAGTTGATACCGTTGGTGGTATGGTCATGACTGCCTTTGGTCACTTACCTTCTCGTGGTGAACTGGTTGAAATTGAAGGCTACAACTTCAAAGTCACCGCTGCCGATAACCGTCGTGTCATTCAACTCCAAGTGACGATCCCAGACGAAGAAACCCTGGTTGAAGCCACTCAAGAGTAACGCGATACCCATTGGGAATCTCAGAAAATTACAATGATGAATGAACTCTTTCATCGCCTTAAGCGGCCCTTAGTGGCCGCTTTTGTTGGCGCCTCTACTACACTCGCTTTTGCTCCTTACCAGCTGTGGCCTATTGCCATTCTTAGCCCTGCAATTCTACTGATTCTTCTTGCTAACCAAACTCCGAAACGCGCACTATGGATTGGTTATGCTTGGGGGTTAGGTCAATTTGCAACTGGCGTTAGCTGGGTTTACGTCAGTATCTCCGGTTTTGGCGGTATGCCGCTCATTGCCAATTTATTTTTAATGGGCTTACTTGTTGCCTACTTGGCTGTTTATTCAGGCTTATTTGCTTGGCTCAACAACAAGCTGTTTCCTCAATTTACGCTCACAAAAGCACTTCTCGCTGCACCTGCTTTATGGCTGATCAGTGATTGGTTGCGTGGTTGGGTGATGACCGGCTTCCCTTGGTTATGGCTAGGCTATAGCCAGATAGATGCTCCACTCGCAAGCTTTGCACCAATTGGCGGCGTAGAACTGCTTACTCTATTTATCCTTATCAGCGCAGGGGCGTTAGCCTATGCATGGATTCATAAGCAGTGGCTGATGGTGATTATCCCTGCGGTACTACTCAGTACTGGCTTTGGGATTCGCAACTACGATTGGGTAACACCCCGACCAGAAGACACGACTAAGCTCGCACTAATTCAAGGTAACGTAGACCAAAACCTAAAGTGGCTACCAAGTCAACGCTGGCCAACCATCATGAAGTACGCTGACTTAACTCGTGAAAACTGGGATGCTGACATTATCGTTTGGCCAGAAGCAGCAATTCCCGCTTTTGAAATTGAAGTGCCTTCATTTTTGAGCAATATCGACAGCGCTGCAAAAATGAATAACAGCGCAATCATCACCGGTGTCGTCAACCAAGCTGAAGATCGACAGTTCTACAACAGTATTCTGTCCCTCGGCATCACACCATACGGTGACTACAGCTTCGATTTAAGCGAACGTTACCATAAGCATCACCTACTACCGTTTGGTGAGTTTGTACCATTTGAAGATATTTTGCGCCCATTAGCGCCATTCTTTAACCTACCGATGTCATCGTTTAGCCGTGGGGCTTTTGTGCAGCCAAACATCGTTGCGAATGGCATGCACATGGCACCAGCGCTTTGCTATGAGATCATCTTTAATGAGCAAGTGCGTCAAAATGTGACTGACGAAACAGACTTCATTCTAACGCTTTCAAACGATGCATGGTTTGGTCACTCTATCGGCCCTCTTCAGCATATGGAGATCGCCCGTATGCGTGCCTTAGAGTTAGGTAAACCGCTCATCCGCTCGACTAACAACGGATTAACAGCGGTAACCGATCACAAAGGTAAAATCGTTGAGCAAGTACCGCAGTTTGAAACTGCAGTACTGCGCGCAGAGCTCACCCCAACCGATGGGAAAACGCCATATCGAATCGTTGGTACTTGGCCATTGTATATTTGGGTAGGGTTAAGTTTAGCTCTGGCTTTCGGTTTAAGAAGAAAACAGAGCTGATAACAGCTTGAAAGTAGAAAAGACAAAAAAGAGGCGACTAAGCCTCTTTTTTATTCATAGCATTATACTGTCGTTACGCGCCATTTATGGCTTTAATGACTGACGAGTAAAGCCTTTGTGACCACATTTAATACACGGAATGATTACAGTTGGATGGTTATACGTTGTCTTGTGACCACACTCATCACAGACTAAAGTGCCTAAGCCTATCACCTCTCCTGCTTCATATAGCCCTTGATGCTCTAAGTCATCGAACAACTCAACCCACTCAACTTTAGTTCGGTCAGTAATCTCTAACAGCCCTTGCCATATCGAGTCCGCAATCGTTAAGTAAAACGGGCCGCTTTTGCTATCCTCGTAACTCTCTGAAAACTCTTTTAAGTCTGCTTTAAGGTACGCTTTGATTAAAGCCAATTCATCTTTGGTCAAGTCATTAGCAGCATCCACCACTTTGCCCGACGTCTCAATCGCTTTGTTAACTTCTTCCGGACTGTGCTTCAAGGTTTCAATCACATCCTCGAGCATTTCCTCATAACCTGTTTTACGTTTAGGCATAACTGACCTCCATCTTTCTCCTACCTGCGTCACTTAAGGGCGCATGGGTACAGATTGGCTATTGTTGTGATCCCTAGCTTTAGGTATTCTATGACGATCTATTTAAGTCTGTTCTAACCGAACTCACAAATTCCAAGATAACGGATACCATCGATGCAAGAACAATACAACCCACAAGATATTGAACAAAAAGTTCAAAAGCACTGGGATGACAACAAAACCTTTGTTGTAAGTGAAGACCCAAATAAAGAAAAATTCTACTGTCTGTCCATGTTCCCATACCCAAGTGGTCGACTGCACATGGGTCACGTGCGCAACTACACTATCGGTGATGTAGTATCTCGTTTCCAACGCCTACAAGGCAAAAACGTGATGCAACCAATCGGTTGGGACGCATTCGGTCTACCTGCAGAAAACGCAGCAGTAAAAAACAAAACTGCGCCAGCACCTTGGACTTACGAAAACATCGAATACATGAAGAACCAACTTAAGCTTCTAGGCTTTGGTTACGATTGGAACCGTGAATTCGCAACATGTACACCGGAGTACTACCGCTGGGAACAAGAGTTCTTCACTAAACTTTACGAGAAAGGTTTAGTTTACAAAAAGACTTCTTCTGTTAACTGGTGTCCTAACGACCAAACTGTTCTTGCAAACGAGCAGGTTGAAGACGGTTGTTGCTGGCGTTGTGATACGCCTGTAGAGCAAAAAGAAATCCCTCAATGGTTCATCAAAATCACTGAGTACGCTCAAGAGCTACTAGACGACTTAGACAAGCTTGAAGGTTGGCCTGAAATGGTGAAAACCATGCAGCGCAACTGGATTGGTCGTTCTGAAGGTGTTGAACTGAAGTTTGAAGTTAAGGGTCAACAAGACCTAGAAGTTTACACAACACGTCCAGATACGCTAATGGGTGTGACTTACGTGGGTATCGCAGCCGGCCACCCTCTTGCAGCTCTTGCAGCAGAGAACAATCCAGAGCTTGCAGCGTTTATCGACGAATGTAAGAACAACAAGGTTGCAGAAGCTGAGCTAGCGACAATGGAGAAGAAAGGTATGGCAACTGGCCTTACTGCTATTCATCCATTGAACGGCCGCGAAGTACCAGTATACGTAGCAAACTTCGTACTGATGGACTACGGTACAGGCGCGGTAATGGCTGTACCTGCGCACGACCAACGTGACTACGAGTTCGCAACGAAGTACGGTCTAGACATCGTGCCTGTTATCAAGCCTGCTGATGGCAGCGAGCTAGACATCTCTGAAGCAGCATACACAGAGAAAGGCGTACTGTTCGATTCAGGTGAATTCGACGGCCTCGAATTCCAAGCGGCGTTCGATGCAATTGCAGCGAAGCTAGAAGCAGAAGGCAAAGGCACTAAGACTGTAAACTTCCGTCTACGCGACTGGGGTGTATCTCGTCAACGTTACTGGGGCGCACCAATCCCAATGGTAACGACTGAAGACGGTGAAGTTCACCCAGTACCTGCTGACCAACTACCAGTGATTCTTCCAGAAGACGTGGTAATGGACGGCGTAACCAGCCCAATCAAAGCAGACAAAGAGTGGGCGAAGACAACCTTTAACGGCGAACCTGCTCTACGTGAGACAGATACGTTCGATACATTCATGGAATCTTCTTGGTACTACGCGCGTTATTGTTCACCGCAAGCAGACGACATCCTAGATCCAGAAAAAGCAAACTACTGGCTACCAGTAGACCAGTACATCGGCGGTATCGAGCACGCTTGTATGCACCTACTGTACTCACGCTTCTTCCACAAGTTGCTACGTGACGCGGGCTACGTAACGTCTGACGAACCGTTCAAGCAACTACTGTGTCAAGGCATGGTACTGGCTGATGCGTTCTACTTCGAGAACGAGAAAGGTGGTAAAGAGTGGGTAGCTCCAACAGACGTAGCCGTTGAACGTGATGGTAAAGGCCGCATTACTTCTGCTAAAGACACTGAAGGTCGTGATGTAACGCACTCAGGCATGATCAAGATGTCTAAGTCTAAGAACAACGGTATCGACCCTCAAGAAATGGTAGACAAGTACGGCGCTGACACAGTACGTCTATTCATGATGTTCGCGTCTCCAGCGGACATGACACTTGAATGGCAAGAGTCTGGCGTAGAAGGTGCGAACCGCTTCCTAAAACGTGTTTGGAAACTAGTGAAAGAGCACACAGCGAAAGGCGCAGCAGAAGCAGTAGATACCGCAGCGCTTTCTGGTGATCAAAAAGCACTTCGCCGTGACGTTCACAAGACTATCGCGAAAGTGACGGACGATATCGCTCGTCGTCAAACATTCAACACCGCGATCGCAGCGATCATGGAGCTGATGAACAAACTAGCGAAAGCGCCTCAAGAATCTGCGCAAGATCGTGCAATCCTTGACGAGGCACTGAAAGCTATTGTTGTCATGCTTTACCCTATCACTCCGCATATCTCATACGAGCTATGGGCAGCACTAGGTGAAACAGACATTGATAACGCGGCATGGCCGACGTTTGACGAAAAAGCGCTAGTTGAAGACGAAAAAACTATCGTTGTTCAAGTTAACGGTAAGCTACGTGCGAAGCTAACAGTCCCAGCTGATATCTCTAAAGACGATATCGAACAGCTTGGTCTAAACGACGAAAACGTGGTTAAGTTCACTGATGGCCTGACTATTCGTAAAGTTATTTACGTTCCAGGTAAACTGCTGAACATCGTTGCAAACTAATCGCAGCTGTCAATTTGTCTCTGTTTAGCGAACTTATTTGTTAACCAAGAGTCATTAAACAGGGTAGTTTTCTACCCTGTTTATTTACCTCAAACCATTCACATGAGTGGTTTAAGGTAAATAACCCCTTCAATTTAGGATGAATACAATCAATGCGCTTTTTCTCTTTGATTAAACTACCAGTGGTATTGGTATTAGCGGGGCTTCTTTCTGCCTGTGGTTTTCACCTTCGCGGCGAGTATTCCGTACCGGAAGAGCTGCACACTATGTCTTTCTCCAGCTACGATGAATACAGTGAATTAACTCGCTATGTTCGCTCTCAACTCGAACTGAACAAAGTTGAACTTGTTCAACCATCATCGACGGTACCCAACCTTCATTTGACGGAAGCGACAATCGATGAGCGTACACTATCGCTTTATCAAAATAGCCGTGCAGCAGAAAAAGAGCTGACATACGTAGTAAAATACCGTGTGACAATTCCTGGCTATGGTTCTAAAAACTTTACGACAACAGTAAACCGCAACTACCTAGACAACCCGTTGACCGCACTTGCAAAATCTGTTGAGCGTGACGTAATTGAAGACGAGATGCGCTTGCAAGCTGCAAAACAGATGATGCGCCAGTTGGGCCGTATTCGTGCCGAATATGAAGCAGGACAAATCTCTGAGCCAGCGAACAAAAACTCTTAGTCACTATGCGAATTTATGCCGATAAGCTAACGGATCATTTAACTAAACAAATTAAACAGGTTTACTTAATCTTTGGTAATGAGCCGTTACTGATTCAAGAAAGCCGCCAAGCAATCCAAAAGGCAGCGTTTCAGCAAGGTTTTGAGGAAAAACACCGTTTTTCGGTGGATGCTAGCATCGACTGGAACCAAGTTTACGACTGTTTCCAAGCGATGAGCCTGTTTTCAAACCGTCAATTGATTGAGCTTGAAATTCCTGAAAGTGGCGTAACAACCGCCGTCAGCAAAGAGCTGCAAACACTGTGTGATATGCTTCATGATGACATCATGCTCGTCATTGTTGGTAGCAAACTGACCAAAGCCCAAGAAAATGCGAAATGGTTCAAAGCATTAAGCTCACAAGGCGATTGGGTAAGCTGCTTGTCGCCAGACCTTCAACGCCTACCTATGTTCATTCAGACACGTTGCCGCACGTTGGGACTAAAACCCGATCAGCAATCACTGCAAATGTTGGCTCAATGGCATGAAGGTAACCTATTTGCATTGACACAAAGCTTAGAGAAATTGGCCCTACTCTATCCGGATGGTGAGCTGACCATCATACGTTTAGAGGAAGCCCTAAGTCGCCATAATCACTTCACTACCTTTAACTGGATCGACGCCTTACTGGCAGGTAAAGCAAACCGTGCACAACGTATTCTTCGCCAACTTGAGGCGGAAGGGGTTGAGACCGTGATCTTGATTCGAAGTGTACAAAAAGAGTTGAGCCAACTTTTAAATATGCATCAAGACTTAACTCAAATGGGAATGAACCAGGTATTTGAGAAATATCGAGTTTGGCAAAACAAGCGTCCACTCTATAACGCAGCACTGGCCCGCTTATCAGCGAGTCGTATTTGTGCATTGCTCTCCTTATTGGCTCAAGCCGAGATAAAAGCCAAAACTCAATATGACGAGTCTGTATGGCCAACTATTCATCAGTTGAGCTTAGAAACCTGCTCTCCTGATATTAAGCTGGCAATTTAAAAATCAAAGCGTGATATAGTGCGCGACCTGTTTTGCAAGCAAGAATGTAAAACACTGTAGAGATAAGAGACAAACCGAGGAAAACCGAGTGCTTCGCGAAGAACTGAAAGACTTTTTAGCTGATAAAGCCGACGACATGAAAGCGGAAGACATTATCGTCCTAAATGTGGAAGATAAATCAAGCGTGACAGATTACATGATCATCTGTACTGGTACATCCAAACGCCACGTTTCATCCATCGCTGACCATGTTGCAACAGAAGTGAAAAAAGCCGGTCTTGAGCCACTAGGAATGGAAGGTGAAAACGAAGGTGAATGGGTAGTCCTAGATATGGGCGACGCCATGCTTCACGTGATGCAAGAAGAGCACCGCGAACTCTACCAGCTAGAAAAACTCTGGGGTTAATCTTTTGAAAATTCAACTAATTGCTGTTGGCACAAAAATGCCAAAATGGGTTGAGGAAGGCTTTCAAGAATATCGTCGCCGTTTCCCGCATGATATGCCGTTGGAGTTGATTGAAATCTCTGCTGGCAAGCGTGGTAAGAATGCCGATATCGCTCGCATCCTGCAAAAAGAAGGAGAAGCGATGCTCGCGGCGGTACCAAAAGGCAACCGTATCGTCACGTTAGATATCCCAGGTAAAAAATGGGACACTCCTCAACTCGCTGAGCAGTTAGAAGCTTGGAAATTAGATGGCCGTGATGTATCAATATTAATCGGCGGTCCCGAAGGACTCGCTCCTGCATGCAAAGCTGCAGCAGACCAAAGCTGGTCATTGTCTGCCTTAACGCTACCCCACCCTCTAGTGCGTATCGTAATGGCAGAAAGCTTATACCGAGCGTGGAGCATCACCGCTAACCACCCTTATCATCGCGAATAATCGTTGTTTAACTTTAGAGCCAAGCGTTAATGATTCGTAAACGCCGCAGTCAAATCCGAGATTATCAAGCCGAAGCGCGTCTGTTTGCCAGCCGCGCTATTGTTGCTTTTATCGGCATTGTTGTCTTGATGGGAGCTCTGGTTGCCAACATGTACAACATTCAGGTGAACCAGTTTCAAGACTATCAAACCCGCTCGAACGATAACCGCATCAAAGTAGTGCCTATCGCGCCTAACCGAGGTCTAATTTATGACCGAAATGGCGTTTTACTGGCAGAGAACCGTCCCGTCTTTAACTTAGAACTGACCCCAGAAAAAATTAAAGACATTGATGCAACCATCCAAGAATTACAAACTATTCTGGAAATTACACCAGACCAGATTGAACGTTTCCACCACGAGCGTAAACGGACTCGTCGATTTAAATCGGTCCCACTGCTTACCCAACTGAACGAAAAACAAGTAGCGGTATTCTCCGTCAATCAGTACCGCTTTCCAGGTGTGGAAATAAGTGCGACCTTAAAGCGCTACTACCCTTTCAGCGAAGTCTTAACCCACGTGATTGGGTATGTTTCTCGAATTAATGATCGCGACATGCAACGCCTGATCCGAGAAGAAAAAGACGCAAACTATCAAGCCACTCGCGACATTGGTAAGCTGGGTATTGAAAAATACTACGAAGACCTCTTACACGGTACAGCCGGATATCAAGAAGTCGAGGTAAACAGCCGCGGCCGAGTAATTCGTACCTTAAAGTACGTTCCACCTGTACCCGGAAAAGACATCGTTTTAAACCTTGATATCAACTTGCAGTTGTACGTACACCAATTATTGGACGGCCGCCGAGGCAGTGCTGTAGTAATCGATCCTAGAGACAATGGTGTACTGGCTATGGTTTCGAGCCCTAGCTACGATCCTAACTCGTTCGTGCACGGAATCTCAGGTAAAGACTATCGCGCCCTTTTGAACGATAAAAACCGTCCTTTGGTCAACCGCACTACACTTGGCATTTACCCTCCTGCCTCTACCATCAAACCATTTATGGCGGTAGCCGCGCTGCAAGAAGGTGTCGTCACACCTAACACCACACGAAATGATCCTGGTTATTGGCGCATACCAAACTCTAACACACGTCCGTTCCGGGACTGGTTGCGTTGGGGACACGGACGCGTCGATATCATTAAGTCGATCGAAGAGTCTGTTGATACCTTCTACTATCAAATCGCTTATGACATGGGTATTGACCGTATTTCGAATTGGATGATGATGTTCGGTTTTGGTGATTACACTGGCATTGATATCTACGAAGAAAGTAAGGCGAATATGCCGACTCGTGACTGGAAAATGTCTCGCCATAAAACCCCATGGTATAAAGGTGATACGATCCCTGTGGGTATCGGCCAAGGATATTGGACAGCAACACCAATGCAAATCGCCAAAGCAACCTCCGTATTAGTAAACGAGGGAGAAGTGATCGCACCTCACTTGCTCAAAGCGACGATAGAAAATGGTAACGACTTCGAAGAGCAGCAAACAACAGAATACGTGACTTACCCACCAATCAAGAATGTGCCTAAAAAGTACTGGGATATGGCGAAAGAAGGCATGCGTCGGGTAAACCATGGCACGCGCGGAACAGCTCGACGCTCATTCTACAAAATGAATTATGAAACAGCGGGTAAATCAGGTACTGCACAGGTCTTCGGTCTGGGTGAAAACGAAGAGTACAACGCCGATGAGATCGCCGAGCACTTACGTGACCATGCGTTATTTACTGGCTTTGCACCATTTGATGATCCTAAAGTGGTCGTCACTGTAGTACTAGAAAATGCCGGTGGTGGTTCTAGTAACGGTGCCCCAGTAGTAAGGAAAATTTTTGACCGAGTCGTTCTTGGTCCAGAAGAAATTGAGCCTGAAAACAATGCGAAGAAAGAGGTAAAACAGTAATGAAGATGGATCCCTCTACAGGTAAAAATCGCGCCCTGTTTGAACGCTTCCATATCGACTTACCACTCCTACTTGGCATACTGGCCCTGATGGGGTTTGGCCTGGTGATCATGTACAGCGCCAGTGGCCAAAGTTTACTGATGATGGATCGCCAAGCCATGCGAATGGTGCTTTCACTCGTTGTGATGCTCGTCCTTGCGCAGCTTTCTCCACGAACTTACGAAAGCTTGGCACCTTTGATGTTCGTTGGTGGCGTTATACTGCTTTTCGGCGTGCTGTTTTTCGGTGAAGCATCGAAAGGCGCGCAGCGTTGGCTTAACCTCGGTTTTGTGCGCTTTCAACCGTCAGAGCTATTGAAGCTCGCGGTGCCATTAATGGTGGCTCGCTATGTTGGTAGACAGCCCCTCCCACCAACGCTAAGAACACTCATTGTTGCACTGATTATGGTCTGCTTACCAACCATTCTCATTGCAAAACAGCCTGACTTAGGTACCTCGATCCTGATCGCGGCTTCCGGTATTTTTGTTATCTTCCTCGCCGGCATTAGCTGGAAAATAATTGCTGGTGCTGCGATTGCATTAGGTGGTTTCATTCCAATTCTGTGGTTTTTCTTGATGCGAGAGTATCAAAAAGTGCGAGTTCGTACTCTATTTAACCCGGAATCTGATCCGCTAGGAGCGGGCTACCACATTATTCAGAGTAAAATTGCGATTGGCTCCGGCGGTATTTCCGGCAAAGGTTGGTTGCAAGGTACGCAGTCACAACTAGAATTTCTTCCTGAACGACACACTGACTTTATCTTTGCAGTAATTGCTGAAGAATGGGGTATGATTGGCTTCCTTTGCCTTTTAGCCATCTATCTATTTATTATTGGACGAGGTTTATATCTCGCCAGCCAAGCGCAAACCGCATTTGGACGAATGATGGCAGGCAGTATTGTACTCAGCTTCTTCGTGTATATTTTTGTAAATATTGGCATGGTAAGTGGCATCCTACCTGTAGTAGGTGTACCGTTGCCACTCATCAGTTATGGCGGCACATCAATGGTAACCTTGATGGCTGGTTTTGGTATTCTGATGTCGATTCATACGCACCGAAAAGCATTCTCTAAGGCGACCTAGACATGCAAAAACGCGCTTTATATTCCTTGGTTTTCTCTGCTCTTATTTTGGCAGGCTGTTCATCAACTAGCCAAAAAGAACAAGAAGGCCGTTACGAACTCGAATCCGATGTTGCACCGGATACACCGCTTTCAGTCGAACACATCGAGGATGCGCATCCTAAATATGAACCGTACAGCCTAGGTGGGAACAAAGATTACCACTTGCGTGGCAAAGACTACAAAATAGTTCGCAATGCGAAAGGCTTTAAAGAAAAAGGCCGCGCATCTTGGTATGGGAAAAAATTCCAAGGTCATTTGACTTCTAATGGCGAAATCTATGACATGTATTCAATGACGGCAGCGCATAAAACGCTACCGTTACCAAGTTACGTAAAAGTTACCAATACTGACAACGGAAAAACCACCATAGTACGAGTTAATGACCGAGGTCCTTTTCACGATGGCCGTATCATTGATTTAAGCTATGCCGCCGCGCACAAGTTAGATGTCATAAAAACAGGCACCGCGAACGTGGAAATTGAAGTGATCAGTATCAATCAGCCCACGGACAAAAAGTCATTAGAAGCGCACCCTAGGTACGTTATTCAAGTGGCATCATCAAAAAATGAAGAACGCGCGCGAACTTTAGGTACCGAGCTTGGTCAAAAATTGGATACAGAAACTTTCCTAGAGAGTGCGAAAGAGTCTTATCGCTTGTTGTTAGGGCCATTTACTGACTATTCCCTGACGCAAGCCACATTAGATAAAGTAAAGTTGCTCGGCTATTCGTCTGCATTTATTAAAAAACACAACACTGCCAAATGACCTCGTGTCATGAATTTCTCTTTGATCCCCCTCTTACATAACTAGGGATTCTGATAAGATGTCTGCAGTTAACCCAAAAATTTGAATTACCATGAATAAAAATAAGTTTGTGAAATCTATTCTCGTTTCTTCGGTTGCCCTTTCTGCAACTTTCGCTCAATCTGCTCTTGCATCACCTATCGTTGTTCCAGATGCCCCTCAAATCGCGGCGAAGGGCTACGTGCTGATGGATTACCATTCAGGTAAAGTACTGGCAGAGAAAGAGATGAACACAAAATTGTCTCCAGCTAGTCTGACTAAGATGATGACCAGCTATGTAATCGGCCAAGAGCTAGCCCGTGGTAATATCTCAGAAGATGATGATGTCACCATCAGTAAAAATGCGTGGGCGAAAAACTTCCCTGATTCATCAAAGATGTTCATTGAAGTAGGCACAACAGTTAAAGTACGTGACCTGAACCGAGGTATCATCGTCCAGTCAGGTAACGATGCCTGTGTTGCGATGGCAGAACATATTGCAGGTTCAGAAGATGCGTTTGTTGACCTAATGAACGCTTGGGCCAACACATTGGGTATGACTAACTCGCACTTTGCCAACGTTCATGGCTTAGATAACGCAGAATTGTACTCAACACCATACGACATGGCACTGCTAGGTAAAGCACTTATCCGTGACGTACCAAATGAGTACCGAGTGTACTCAGAGAAGAAATTTACTTACAACGGCATCACCCAATACAACCGTAACGGTCTACTTTGGGATAAGAGCATGAACGTTGACGGTATCAAAACGGGTCACACAAGTAATGCGGGTTACAGCCTAGTAAGTTCAGCAACTGAAGGTCAAATGCGCTTGGTTGCGGTCGTTATGGGTACTAAAGATGCCAATGCTCGTAAGTCAGAAAGCAAAAAGCTACTAAGCTACGGCTTCCGTTTCTTCGAAACAGTAGCACCGCACAAAGCAGGTGAAACGTTCGTTGAAGAAAAAGTGTGGATGGGTAACAAAGACACTGTAGCGTTAGGCCTTGACCAAGATACTTACGTAACACTACCACGTGGTGAAGCGAAAAACCTAAAAGCCAGCTTCGTCCTTGAAAAAGAGCTAGAAGCCCCAATTAATAAAGGTGATGTAGTTGGTAAGCTATACTATCAGATCGATGGTGAAGATATTGCCGAATACCCACTAATGGCACTAGAAACCGTAGAGCAAGGTAGTCTATTTAGCCGCATGTGGGATTACATCGTATTGTTATTCAAGAGCTTCTTCTAAGAAGGACGTTAGAGTAGCAAACTTATTCGCAAAGCCGCCTGAAAGGGCGGCTTTTTAAGTTTGAGATCCTCGTCTTGAGTTCCCCCTAATTTGACTGTACTATTTCGCACCGCAACGAATATCTACTGGAGTTATCGATATGCTAACCATCAACTCTGATGCAAAATTAAAAGACCTGCTTGAGTTCCCTTGTTCATTTACTTACAAGGTAATGGGTCATGCAAAGCCTGAACTTCCAGAGCTTGTTCTTGAAGTTATTCAGCGCCATGCTCCAGGTGACTACAGCCCGACCGTTAAACCAAGTGCTAAGGGCAACTACCACTCGGTATCAATCAACATCACTGCAACGTCTATCGAGCAAGTTGAGACGCTATACAAAGAGTTAGGTGAAATTGACATCGTGCGCATGGTTCTATAATTTTTTGATAGATTAAATTTTTTTTGAAAGCAGCTTCGGCTGCTTTCTTTTTATTTATCAACCAGATAACAAAACTTTACATCGCTTTCAGTTAAAAATCTGTTACTCAGCGGTAGAGCATCAAGGTTATCCGGTTTATAATCCAAAAACTTTATATATTAGCAACAGGAATTCCCATGCAACACCAACTTGTTGTAAAACGACTTGGCCGCCAAGACTATGAGCCTGTATGGAAGGCGATGCATGAGTTCACCGACCAACGCACAGAAGAAACCCGTGATGAAGTCTGGTTGGTAGAACATAACCCAGTATTTACGCAAGGACAGGCAGGTAAAGCTGAGCACTTGATTAACACTGGCGATATTCCTGTTGTACAAAGTGATCGCGGAGGCCAGGTTACGTATCATGGCCCTGGTCAGTTGGTCGCCTACTTCTTGATCAACCTACGCCGCAAAAAATTAGGTGTACGAGATCTCGTTACCACAATCGAGAACCTCGTGATCAACACGCTAAAAGCATACAATATTGACTCAGCCGCGCGACCTGACGCACCAGGTGTCTACGTTGCCGGTAAGAAAATATGCTCTCTCGGTTTACGCATTCGTAAAGGATGCTCGTTTCATGGTTTAGCCTTGAACGTAAATATGGATTTAACACCGTTTCTGCGTATTAACCCTTGTGGTTATGAAGGTATGGAAATGGTTCAGGTCAGCCAATTTGGCGGCCCAGACAATGTAGAAGCCGTAGAAAAACAATTAATAGAAGAACTCGTTACTTTGCTCGATTATGAGCAAGTAGAATTCAGCACAGAAGCACCTTCTCAAGGTAATAAAGCATGAGCAAACCAATCCAGATGGAAAAAGGCGTTAAATATCGTGACGCCGATAAAATGGCATTGATTCCCGTAAAGAACATGCCTACAGAGCAGAAAGAAGTGCTACGTAAGCCTGATTGGATGAAGATCAAGCTACCAGCCGACAGCCAACGAATTCAAGACATCAAAGCGGCGATGCGTAAGAATAAACTTCACTCCGTATGTGAAGAAGCATCTTGCCCGAACCTAGCGGAATGTTTTAACCACGGTACAGCTACCTTCATGATCTTAGGTGCTATTTGTACTCGTCGTTGTCCTTTCTGTGACGTTGCTCATGGCCGCCCATTACCACCGGAAGCAGAAGAGCCTCAAAAACTGGCGAAAACCATTGCCGATATGAAGCTGAAATACGTAGTAATCACTTCTGTTGACCGTGACGATCTGCGTGACGGCGGTGCACAACACTTTGCCGATTGTAACCGCGAGATCCGTGCGTTAAACCCGCATATTAAGATTGAAACACTGGTTCCTGACTTCCGTGGTCGCATGGATGTAGCGCTTGATCTAATGAAAGACAATCCGCCAGATGTCTTCAACCACAACTTAGAAACAGCGCCACGTCTTTACCGTAAAGCTCGCCCAGGTGCGAACTATAAATGGTCACTTGAGCTTCTTAAGAAGTTCAAAGAGCAGCATCCCGATGTACCGACCAAGTCTGGTTTGATGATGGGTCTTGGTGAAACCAAAGAAGAAATCATCGAAGTACTGAAAGATCTACGCGCACACGGCGTAACGATGCTGACTCTAGGCCAGTACCTAGCGCCAAGCCGTCACCACTTGCCAGTAGAACGTTACGTTCCACCATCAGAGTTTGACGAGCTAAAAGAAGTTGCACTAGAACTTGGCTTCACGCATGCAGCGTGTGGTCCATTTGTTCGCTCTTCTTACCATGCCGATATGCAAGCTCAAGGTATCGAGATTAAATAAGCTCTCGCTTGTTTTGAAAAGAAAGGTTGGCTCAGTGCCAACCTTTTTTGTATCTGGCAAATGATGATAAAAAGCCATTCTACCACCGTCATTCTGAACAGCGAGGAACGAGCGTGATTCAGAATCTGTTTTCAGAATACTGATGATTTTTAGGGAAACTCTGAGTAAAAGAGTGTGCCTCAACAAGATTCCTGATCTCGTCTCGGCTCGTCGGAATGACGTGGTTTGGATATATTGAAAAGGGACAGTGTTGGTAGCCATCCCCTTATCACACCCTCTCGCTATATCTCATTCCAAACGCCAGACAAACAAAAAGGCCCTCAAATGAGGGCCTTTAGTATATCAATGTTCAAAATAGATGAGTCGAGTTCTAGGAGAACACACGGAGTTTACGCGAGCAAATGAGTATGTTCGACACCGAAATCGACTCATTCTATGAAGAACAGTTAGGCGTAAACCGGTAGACGCTTACAAATTTCTAGCACTTTCTGTTTAGTCGCTTCGATAACTTCTTCGTTGCCGATGTTATCTAGAACGTCACACATCCAGTTTGCTAGCTCTTTTGCATCTTCTTCAGTGAAGCCACGGCGAGTGATCGCTGGCGTACCTACACGGATACCAGACGTTACGAATGGGCTGCGTGGGTCATTTGGTACTGAGTTCTTGTTTACAGTGATGTTTGCAGCACCTAGTGCCGCGTCTGCGTCTTTACCAGTGATATCTTTGTCGATTAGGTCAACAAGGAACAAGTGGTTTTCTGTACCGTTAGATACGATTTTGTAGCCACGCTCTTGGAACTGACCAACCATTGCTTTTGCGTTTTTCACTACGCGAGCTTGATAAGCTTTGAACTCTGGCTCCATCGCTTCTTTGAACGCTACTGCTTTACCAGCGATAACGTGCATTAGAGGGCCACCTTGACCACCAGGGAACACTGCTGAGTTCAATTTCTTGTACATATCTTCGCCAGCATTTGACAAGATAAGACCACCGCGAGGACCTGCTAGTGTTTTGTGCGTCGTTGTTGTTACCACGTGAGCATGCGGTACTGGTGTTGGGTATTCACCGGCAGCGATAAGACCAGCTACGTGCGCCATATCAACAAATAAGTAAGCACCTGCTTTGTCAGCAATTTCACGCATGCGTTTCCAATCAACGATTTGCGAGTAAGCAGAGAAACCACCGATGATCATCTTAGGTTTGTGTTCAAGTGCTAGCTGTTCCATCTCGTCGTAGTTGATTTGACCAGCTTCATCGATACCGTAAGGGATAACGTTGTAGTGCTTACCCGAGAAGTTTACTGGTGAACCGTGAGTTAGGTGACCACCGTGCGCTAGGCTCATGCCTAAAACTGTATCGCCAGGGTTAAGAAGCGCCATGTAAACTGCGCTGTTTGCTTGAGAACCTGAGTGAGGCTGTACGTTAGCGTACTCACAACCAAATAGTTGGCATGCACGCTCAATTGCTAGTGCTTCAGCTTTATCTACGTACTCACAACCGCCGTAGTAACGCTTACCTGGGTAGCCTTCAGCGTATTTGTTCGTTAGCTGAGAACCTTGCGCTTCCATTACACGTGGGCTTGTGTAGTTTTCAGAAGCGATAAGTTCAATGTGTTCTTCCTGGCGAAGAGTTTCTTCCTGGATAGCTGCGAACAGTTCCGCATCGTAATCTGCGATGTTCATATCACGCTTAAGCATCTGTATCTCCTGACTCAGATTAGTACTGAAAGTTGCAAAAAAACTGTTGAATGACCCGACGCAAACGTTTTCGTCACCCTAATGGCGCGCATTCTACATAATTTGATTTAGGTCATAAAGAGAAATTTACAATTTTTCTCATGCAGTTTTTTCATGATGACAAGCAATGTTTACCATGCCAGCATTGCAATCGCATAACGACAATCTATTGCCTGTCAAATTTGTGCTTTACACCCTGTAAAACAGCAATTACATAGGTTTACCGTAAATTTTACCCTCTAGCTACCGAAAAGATCATCTTTTTACTACTATGCACGCCTTATTTATCACTAATGACTGCAATATTGATGGAAAAACACTCATTAAAAGAAGACTGGATAGCGATTCTCACGGGTACCTTTTTAGTAGCTCAAGGCGTTTTCTTTCTCCAATCCGCGAACCTTCTAACGGGAGGCACGACTGGATTGGCTCTGCTTATTAGCCAATTTACACCTTTTACCTTTGGTGTGCTGTACTTTTTAGCAAACAGTCCTTTTTACTTACTAGCATGGAAACGCTTCGGCCGTCATTTCGCCATTAATAGTGCCATTTCTGGCGCGTTGGTTTCTATCTTTGCCGATCATCTTTATTTGCTAATCTCGCTCGAATCGGTAAATGAAGTTTATTGCGCCGTCGCAGGCGGGCTTTTAATGGGGCTCGGTATGCTGATCCTATTCCGACATCGCTCCAGCTTGGGTGGCTTTAACGTGCTGTGTTTGTTTATCCAAGACAAATTTGGCATTTCAGTTGGCAAAAGCCAAATGGCAATCGATGCATGTATCCTGTTTGCTTCATTCTTCTTTGTCACACCAGAAGTGATTGGCCTTTCAATTTTGGGGGCGTTTGCACTCAATCTCGTGTTAGCGATGAACCACAAACCGCACCGCTATTCCGTGACCTACGGTTCATAAATTTTTGATAATGATTGAAGCGCGATTTATAAGATTTCGCGCTCCAATCGCTATATAATACTTCGCGATTTCCAAATAGATCGGTACGGTATGCGCGACTTTCTGCAACAAGCTAAACAGACTCACAGTTGTATTGCGATTGGAGAGCTGATCTATAACCCGAAGACACAGACCCTTCATCAAGATGTTATCGCGATTGATCTTGAACCTCGCACCATTGAATTATTAGAACTGCTGTTAACAAGCGTTGGCCACCCACTCTCTGCTGACACCATTATTGAAACCATTTGGCAGAGCAAGTTCATCTCTAAGAATGTGCTCACGAACCGCATTAGCACCTTACGTGCCCTGCTACAGCAGTACTTACCCGAATACGATGCCGCTAAGCTTTTAGTCACTTACCCCCGCAAAGGCTACTTTCTTAACCCTGCCAATATTCGTTTGGTGCCACCAGCGAAAAGCCATCGACGCGTTATCCCAACTCAGGTTGCGAGGAATAAGAACTTCAAGCTGATTTTTGCTTATAGCTTGTGTGCCATACTTGCAGTTTGTAGCGTGACGCTCGCAAGCTTGTTATGGCAACGCCAAGAAATCTCAACACAACAAACACGTCATCAACTACTGATTCCCAAAGTCGAGCTACTACTCAACCGTGTCGATTCAATCGGCTCTCAGGCGCGAAAATACCGCATACTGGTCAAAGCCATCTTGCTGCAACAACAGGTCGAATATCCATACACCGACATCGCCAACCAAGATGCTCCCAGTTACTTTCTTGATCCTATCGGTCATGCGCCATATTTCCCTGGCGCACGAAACATGCAGACCAGCGACTACGAGCTCAATATCGAGTTAAAAGACGGCACAAAACAGGGCATCTTGAAAGCGCAGATGAACCTTATTTATCCTGCGACGGGCAAGCTAGCGTTTCGCAATGAGTACACACTGCGTTTATCTGACTTACAATCGGATATTTTCCAAATGCACTCGGATGTCGCGCAATACTTCAATCTGCCTGCACCTTCGGCAAGTACGTGGCAGCTTTCGGATATTCACAAAAAAATGTTATTCGAGAATGCCTTTTCTAGCCAACCTCTCCGACAATCTGATGAGTTTGCGGCTATAACAACGGCAAGACATCTCGCCTTATACGAGCACGAACATCAAAAGCTGGAAGCGTATTTAACTCAAGTACAATCGTCGTTTGATGTTTTGCCAGATGAGCTGAGCCTCTGGTTAGGTCTATTGCATTTCAAATTAGGTAACTTAGACAGGGCAAAAGCTCTGTTAACGACACCAGATGGCGACTCACGCATCCAAAACGCACTGATTTATACCTTTGTGTCTCACATTGCTTACAAGCAGAACAAACTTGAACAGTTCCGTCTCAACTACATGGAATCACTGGTGGCGCTGCTGCGCGTTTTACCTTCCGAAACCTTGTTTGAGCGTCTTTCTCAATCTGAATCCAAAGAGACTTGCCTCCAACCGTGGAAAACGTTGCATGTTAGTGTGACCGATCAAGAAATCATAAGCCGATGGAAAGCGCTCATTAACGAGTATTGCACTAATGTAGCCAACGAAATAAACCCAAATAAAACAAAGACCTAAATATAAAATTAAGCTTTCATTAACCCCTGTTATCTTTTGTTTTTTGCCCTTTTTCTCTCGCTGAACTTAGCATGCTCGCATTCAAGCAACGGCCCAACATGAAGCGGCCTTATCAATCAGGAATGTAAACCATGCTAAACAAAATGACGCTTATCGCAGCAGCAACTCTGGCTCTTTACGGCTGTGGCGGAGGTTCGTCTTCTGGCAGTGCGAATCCAAACAAAGTGCCTCAAGAAAGTTTCGACGTCTCGATTCACAACTCCATTTTCGCTCCTGTACCAAACACACAATTGAGCTATTCGTTTAGCTTGGATGGCCAACCAGAGGGCGACATGAAACTGAGCTTCCAAGCGATGGATAGCGAGCAAATATTGGCAGCATTGGCACAAATCCCAAACAGCGAGGCAATGGTCCAGTTGGTTAATGACTTGATGAACTACGGCGCCGAACAGTTCTACTATTCAGACGAGCAGTACAACGACGACGAAGAGAGCAATACGCTTTACTTTGCAGGATCAGATGGTGCACTCCATGAAATCACTGACGCTTATTTCATTGGTCATCAGTTTATTGCCATGCTTATGCACAGCGGTCCGATTTTCCGCCTAAACGGTGACGACGTAAAAGAGAAAAGCCCGAATATTGACATCGGTGAAGAAACTATGTCTCTGCAAACCACTCTTACAGGCTACTCAGTTCACAACCTACTAGACCGTTTTGAAGAGCATGAGTGGGTACAAAACCTTCCTATGACAGCATCTTGCCAAGTGGTTTGGCAACAGCAAATCCGAGAAACTGGCGTGCGTAAAGCGTTCTCGATCTCAGGCAAGAAAATTGAAGCGGCATACCTGATGGAAGAGAACATCTACAACCTAAACTGTGATGATATGGACTCAATGGAGTTCGCCACTTCGGCAGAACGTTGGTTTAATCCGAGCTTAGGTCTGATAGAACAAATTGAACTGCTGAAAGTACAACAAGTACAAATCAACGAAGAGAAAGTGCAGCTAACAGCGATTGAAACAAAATAAGCTTGCATTTTTTATAGATATCTCAATAAAAGAAGGCTTTGGGGAGCACACCAAAGCCTTCATCTCGAACATCAATCTTAGGGGTGATGACACCCGAGTTTATTCTTCTATCAATAAAATACGAGTTTCGTAAGGTCGTAACACTTGATGGTTTGACGCGACTGCGCTCGCTGAGTTTTGATAGTTAGATAGCAAGTTTTTCGCTTTACTCATATCAAAACGTTCTGGCAGAACGCATTCCACCTCTTCAGCATAGTAGTTATTGATACACAGCAGCGTTTGCTTATCGTTCTGACGAGCGTAAGCGAAAATACGTTTGTGCTCTGGCAGTAAATCTTCATAACGGCCATCGGTGATGACTGGAACCTGTTTACGCAGTTCAATCAGACGCTTGTAAAAGTAGAACACCGAGTTCAAATCGGCAACCGCAGCTTCAGCATTGATTTCAGAGTAATTCTGCGCCACTTCAAGCCACGGCGTTCCCTCAGTAAAGCCCGCGTGTTTTGCACTGTTCCATTGCATTGGTGTACGTGAATTATCACGCGACTTCTGTGCCAAGATCGCCATCATATCGTCATGAGATACACCATCACGGTTGACCATGATGTCGTACATGTTAGTACTTTCAACATCACGATATTGGCTGATTTCGGTATAACCCGGGTTGGTCATGCCGATCTCTTCCCCCTGGTAAACATAAGGTGTGCCTTGCATCATGTGCGCTGATGCCGCAAGCACCTTGGCAGATTCAACACGGTATTGCTCGTCGTTACCTAATCGGCTCACAACGCGTGGCTGGTCGTGGTTACACCAGAACAGCGCCCCCCACCCTTTGCCATTTAAGCCCGTTTGCCAATGATTGAAGATCTGTTTTAACTGAATGAAATCAAACGGCGCTTTGGTCCATTTTTCACCATTTGGATAATCGACTTTCAGATGATGGAAGTTGAACACCATGGATAGCTCTTTGCCGTCTAGCGAAGAATATTGCTGGCAGTGCTCTAGCGTAGTGGAAGACATTTCACCCACCGTCACGCTGCCGTATTTTTGAAACACAGATTCGCTAATCTCTTGAAGGTATTCGTGCACACGTGGACCATCCGTGTAGAAACGACGACCATCACCAATATCGTCACTTGGAAAATCTTGCTGCTTGGAAATCAGGTTGATAACGTCGAGACGGAAACCATCCACTCCTTTTTCTGCCCAGAAGCTGATGACTTCTTTCACTTCTTCACGCACTACTGGGTTTTCCCAGTTTAAGTCCGCTTGCTCTTTAGCAAAAAGGTGCAAATAGTACTGGCCTGTTTTTTCATCCAGCGCCCAAGCGTTGCCACCAAACTTTGATTGCCAGTTGTTTGGTTCAGCACCATCTACCGGATCTTTCCAGATGTAGTAATCACGGTATGGGCTGTTTTTATCACCCAGTGCGGATTGGAACCACTTGTGTTCTGTCGACGTGTGGTTCACTACAATGTCCATGATGATACGAATACCCAACTGATGCGCTTCTGCTAGCAAAGTATCAAAGTCTTGCATCGTGCCGAACTCAGGGTTGATCGAGTAGTAATCGGAGATGTCATAACCGTTGTCGATCATTGGCGATTGGTAAACCGGCGTCAGCCAAATCGCATCCACACCAAGATGCTTAAGATAATCCAGCTTAGAAATGATCCCTTTGATGTCGCCCGTGCCTTTACTGCCACTGTCACAAAAGCTTTTTGGGTAAATTTGATAGATGGTTGCGGTTTTCCACCAGCTCTCATCATGCTTGGTCATAGCCATTTCTAACACTCACTTACCAGTAATCGGAAACTTAAAATTTGAAAAGAAAAATAGGAGGAGGCAGCCAAGTCACTGCCTCAAATAGAATTACGCGTTTGCAGGCTCAAGCTCACCTTTGGCTTGTGCACGCTTATAAAGAATTAACGTTAATGCAACAGGTACCAGCATTGCGACTAACATAGCCAAAGCAAAAATGCCCCAGAACTGCGGTTGGATAGACAAGATGCCCGGCAAACCGCCCACACCGATACCGTTCGCCATTACGCCCGCACTACCACAAATAGCAGCAGCACACGCACTACCGATCATCGCGCTCAACATTGGGAACTTGTATTTCAAGTTGATGCCGTACATCGCCGGTTCAGTCACGCCAAGGTAAGCAGAGATAGCCGCAGGCACTGAGATATCACGCTCGCCGTGTTTTTTACTGATGATAATGATGCCGACGACCGCAGACGCTTGAGCAATATTTGAAAGCGCAATCAGAGGCCAAATTGGCGTGCCGCCTAGCTCTTGCATTAATTGAAGGTCAACCGCGTTGGTGGTGTGGTGAATACCAGTAATGACCAATGGCGCGTATAGGAAGCCGAAGATGGTTGAGCCAATCATTGCGAAGTCACCCGTCATGGCTGCTTTTGCTGCGAATGCCACGCCGTCACCCAACATACGACCGAATGGACCAATGATAGAGTGCGCAAGAATCACAGACACAATGATTGAGACAAACGGCACGACCACTAGGTAAAGGTAAGACGGAATGATGCGTTTTAAGTTGGTTTCAATAAACGCCAGAGCCATACCAGCAAGCATTGCTGGAATCACTTGCGCCTGATAGCCCACTTTCTCGATGGCAAATAAGCCAAAGTCCCACACTTCGGGTACTTGCTTACCAATCAGGTAGGCGTTCATCAACTGTGGCGAAACCAATGTTACACCAAGCGTGATACCCAGAATCGGAGTACCGCCGAGCTTTTTCACTGTCGACCAACACACGCCAACCGGTAGGAAGAAGAAGATCGCCTCACCAATCAGCCATAAGAAAGAGTGTACCGTTGCCCAAAACTGGCTGATTTCCGTTAGCGTTTGACCATCAAACATCTTGATGTCGCCAATCACGTTACGGAAACCAAGGATCAGACCACCGGTGATGATCGCTGGTAGCAGTGGTACAAAGATTTCTGCAAGGTGGGAAATACCACGCTCAACGATATTCATGTTTTGACGAGCAGCGTTCTTCGCTTCGTCTTTGCTGGCTTCACTTTTACCCGTCAGTCCGATCAGTACCTTGTAAACTTCATCCACTTCAGTACCGATAACCACTTGGAACTGGCCTGCGTTGGTAAAACAGCCCTTCACCATCGGTAATGCTTCTAACTGTTTCGTATCTGCTTTGTCCGTATCATTTAGAACAAAACGCAAGCGAGTTAAACAGTGACTTACACTGGCAATGTTGTCCGGCCCCCCGACCAGCTCAATAAGACGCTCCACGTCTTTACGCGCAATCTTACTCATAACTTTGTCCACCCTGTATTGGATACATTCGATTCATCATTTTGTTTTTATAAATGGGAACATTCCCATTTCTTAATTTTAATATTGCCATCCGAAGGCAAAAAACAAAATGGGAACAGTCCCATTAATTGAGAGTGATCACAGTATAATTTTAGAGCAGATCGTTTTAGTGTGGGTCAATAAACGATAGGCTGTTGAGTAAAGTGAACCACTTCCTCATCGCCATTTAATTGATTGATCAGCATGTTAGCGGACTTCTCACCTGCAAGGGTATAACCGGGGTCGACACTAAATACTTTAGGGAAAAGGAAAGAGAGCAATTCATTACCACCAACACCTGTCACAACCACATCTTCACGGCCTAACTCTTGAAGACGCTTAATCACGCCCAACGCGATGGTGTCACTGGCGCACACGATGGCCTGAGTGTCAGATTGAAGGACTTTGTCTACCAACTGATAAGCACTTTCATGGCTCAACTTACCCGTCTGGAAACAAGGTGTAATTTGTTTGCGTTGACACCAAGCTTTATAAGCATTTAGACGAGCTAAGCCAGTGGTTTTGTCTTCAGGGTCAACACCAATATAAGCAATGCGAGATAAAGATTGCTGCTCAAGATGAGACAAAGCCATGTCTATCACACCTTGGTTGTCGTAGTTGATCGAAGAAACCATTTGCGTGTCCATCGCGATCACGACGATACGATTACCCCACTCCGCCAATGCTCGCTCATCACATCCAGTAAAACCAAACACGATCACCCCATCGACGTTGCGACGTCTAAGCACATCCAAATGCTCATTGGTTTTATCGCGATCGAATTGGCTCTCCATGATCACCGCATCATAACCAGCGGAATACAAAGCATTGAGCATGGTACCAACGGCGCGATTTTCTGATGGTGAGTCTAAACGGGAGATGATAACCCCAATGACTTTTTGGCTGCCACCACGCATCGACTGCGCCGACTTTGATGGGACGTAGCCTGATTCACGAATGATTTGCTCTACCTTCTCTCGCGTTTGGGGTTTCACTTTTGGATCGTTAGTAAGCACACGGCTTACTGTCGATTTGCCCACGCCTGCCAATTTTGCGATATCAAGAATGGTGAGTTTTTTGCTCATAAGTGTTCAGATTAAAAGAAGGAATCAAACAAAAGGGAAGCAGTGGCTTCCCTTATCTCAGTCAGTAATGAATATTACTTGTTTAAGTACGCAGGCACATCTGCAATGCTATCCAATACTACCGTTGCAATGGCTTCGCCCTGTTCCGTTACTGGCTTACCAGTGCGAACCAAAATCTTAGTGCCAACGCCTGCCGCTTCTGCTGCCATCATGTCTTCAGCTTTATCGCCGATCATCACAGATTTCTCCATGTCGATCTTCAAGAAGTCACGCGCAGAAATGAACATACCTGGTTTTGGCTTACGGCACTCACAATCTTGCTTGTACTCGCCAATGCCATGTTCTGGATGATGTGGACAGTAATAGATACCATCGAACTCAACACCATTATCAGCAAAGTTCCAATCCATCCATTGAGTCAGAGACAAGAAACGGTCTTCACTGAATTTACCGCGTGCGATGCCCGATTGATTCGTCACTAACACTAGAAGGTAGCCTTTATCTTTTAGCGCTTTCGTCGCTTCAAATACACCATCAATGTACTCAAAATCATGTTCGTCATGAACGTAGCCGTGGTCAACGTTTATCACGCCATCACGATCGATAAAAACAGCAGGTTTTGCCAAAACGTATTTCTCTATTAACTCGGTTTAATCAGATTATTACATACCTTATAAACTTCAACACTATCTAATTCATTCTAGGCCTCGACAAAACGGTTGATTTGTTGGGCAAGAATCGGTAAATCTGAGGGTGCCCTGCCGTCTACCTCCTCCTTTCTATCTATACATCTCCGTTTCGAAACAGAACATCCATACATTTAGACGTCTAGACGTAAAAATATCTATTGACTTCATTCTGCTTAACCCATAGCATCAACTGAAAATTGAGATAAAGCTCAACATTAAGTTCTGTCAAAGGCCGTTTTTGACAGCGAAGTTCCCCGTATCTTTGGGCAGGTTGAAACATGATAGAAATAAAAAACGTCAATAAAGTGTTCTACCAAGGCAGTAAGGAAATCCTTGCCCTGAAAGACATTAACCTACACATCGACAAAGGCACCATCTTTGGTGTTATCGGTTCATCAGGTGCTGGTAAAAGTACGCTGATTCGCTGCGTAAACATGTTAGAAGCGCCGACCTCTGGTTCCATCATCGTTGATGGTGTGGATCTAACCAAACTCAGCAAAAAACAACTAGTCGAAACACGCCGTAACATTGGCATGATCTTCCAGCACTTTAACCTGCTTTCGTCTCGTACTGTGTTTGATAATGTAGCACTGCCACTAGAACTGGCAGGTAAAGACAAATCGCAAATCACAACAAAAGTAACTGAGTTGCTAAAGCTTGTAGGCTTAGCCGACAAACACGAGAGCTACCCATCTAACTTAAGTGGCGGCCAAAAACAGCGTGTGGCAATTGCTCGTGCATTGGCATCCGATCCTAGCGTGCTGCTTTGTGATGAGGCCACTAGCGCACTAGACCCAGCAACAACTCAATCTATCCTTGAGTTATTGAAAGAGATCAACCGCAAACTCAACATCACGATTTTACTTATCACTCACGAAATGGAAGTCGTAAAAAGCATCTGTCACGAAGTAGCAATCATCGGTGGTGGTGAGCTGGTGGAAAAAGGCACCGTTGGCGATATTTTTGCGCACCCTAAGACAGAGCTAGCGCACCAATTCATTCGCTCAACGCTGGATCTTTCCATTCCTGAAGATTACCAAGCTCGTCTGCAAGCAGAGCGTGTTGATGGCAGCTATCCGTTGGTTCGCTTAGAGTTTACTGGCGCAACCGTCGATGCACCGTTAATGTCGCAAATTTCTCGTAAATACAATATTGATGTGAGTATTTTGAGTTCCGACCTTGATTACGCTGGTGGCGTGAAATTCGGCATGATGGTCGCAGAGCTATTTGGTAACGAAGAAGATGACAACGCAGCTCTTGAATACCTGCGTAAGCACAACGTAAAAGTAGAGGTACTTGGTTATGTCCTTTAATACGATTTCTGAATGGCTGAGTTTAAACAGCAAACTACTTTTAGGTGCAACGTGGGAAACGCTTTACATGGTTGCGGTTGCCGGATTAGTCGGCTTTGCTGTGGGTATTCCATTAGGCGTAATCCTCCATATTACTAAGAAAGGCGGCCTACTTGAAAACACCAAACTAAATAGCGGCTTAGGCGCTATCGTTAACATTGGTCGCTCAGTGCCATTCCTCGTACTGATGGTTGCGATTATTCCAGTGACAAAAATGCTAGTTGGAACCTTTATCGGCACAACCGCAGCAATCGTCCCACTGACTATTGGCGCCATTCCTTTTGTCGCTCGTCTTATTGAAGGTGCTTTATTAGAAGTACCGACAGGCTTGGTGGAAGCAGCGCAGTCAATGGGGGCGACACCAACACAGATCATCACAAAAGTTCTACTACCTGAAGCAATGCCGACTATTGTTAACTCAGTAACGATTACCTTGGTCACTCTCGTTAGCTACTCAGCTATGGCGGGTACGGTAGGCGGCGGCGGCCTAGGCGACGTAGCCATTCGTTACGGTTTCCACCGCTACGATGTAACTATCATGGCCGTGACTGTCGTGATGTTGATTGTTCTAGTACAGATTATTCAGTCTATCGGCGACGCAGTGGTGCGCCGTGTAGACCACAGATAAGCATCAAAAATACAAATTATAAGGAGATAAAGATGAAATTTAGCCTTAAAGGTCTTTTGACTGTAGCAACGGCCGCCTCTGCTCTTGCTCTAGCGGGTTGCGGCGACAAAGAAGTAGACGTAAACAAAGTAAAAGTTGGCGTTATTGCTGGTGCTGAAGCACAAGTAGCCGAAGTTGCCGCTAAAGTAGCAAAAGAGAAATACAACCTAGATGTTGAGCTAGTAACATTTACCGATTACGTAACACCAAACGCCGCTCTGGATGATGGTTCAGTAGACGCGAATGCGTTCCAGCACAAACCATACCTAGACCAACAAGTGAAAGACCGCGGCTACAAACTGGCTATCGCGGGTAACTCATTCGTTTACCCTATTGCTGGTTACTCAAAGCAAGTAAAATCAATTGATGAAATTCAAGATGGCGCACGCATCGCAGTACCAAACGACCCAACTAACCTAGGTCGCTCACTACTGCTTCTTGAGCAACAAGGTTTGATTACGCTACGTGATGGCGTTGGTCTACTCGCTACAGTACGTGACATCGTAGGCAACCCTAAAAATATCGAAATCATTGAACTAGAAGCCCCACAGCTTCCGCGTTCATTGGATGACGTAACGCTATCAATCATCAACACCACTTACGCAAGCTCTATCGACCTATCGCCAGAGCGTGACGGCGTGTTCGTTGAAGATAAAGACTCACCATACGTAAACCTAATTGTCGCTCGCGAAGAAAATGTTAATGCGCAAAACGTACAAAACTTCGTAAAAGCTTACCAAACGGAAGAAGTTTACGAAGCGGCAAAAGAGCTGTTCAAAGGCGGTGTTGTGAAAGGTTGGTAATCCCACTTTTCAAAACATGACTGAAAACAACGTTCTAAACATAAACGTTCTAAACACAAAAGGGCTGATGTGAAAACATCAGCCCTTTCTATTTGTCTATCTACCCATTTAAGTAGCTTCAATTCGCTACTTAAGATGGTCCCAAGAGATATTCGACACGATTCGGCAGTCATCACACTTAAAATGAAATATGTCATGTAGTGGCTCATCGAGTAGCCACTCGCCATCGCATTTTGGACACTTGCGCGCTTTCTCGCTCTCCAGCGACTGACCACCGACACGATACTGGTAATAGTACGTAGGGATCTTCGTGATGTATTCGATACGGCCACGTAAGTCCCAACCTCGGCGAAACAGCACACTATCCACATCGCAAATTTCGTGCAGCGCCGCATGTTCCGCTCGGCAACCCCCTGCCATTTGGATTTCATCACACGCTTGCCACTCAGTCTGCCACTTAATGACGGCTTTATGGTCTCCATTAAGTGTTGGCTCATTACGATACAAAGGAATTGGCAACAGGGTTTCACCACTTCGCAAAGGCGAACACGTATGAACATAAGTCGTGTACAACACTTGCCAGCTAGGTGTCTCTTCTTCGGCTGCTTGTTCTGAATTCAAATCACGCCCCAGCATACGCATTTTCGGAGCAAGCAAAGACGCATCCGACAAACGGTTCATGCACACTTTGACGAAATCTGAGTGATAACGTGGATGCAAGCTGTCTTGTTCTGGGCAAACAACACGAACGAAAAATTCACCTTCTCCCATCACTATCGGGAATTCACGACCTAATACTTGGCCGTTGTAACGCAGAGCATCCATCAAGCCATTAATGGCTTTGTCTACCGCGCTGACGGTGGTGTTATCAAAACACTCAAACTGCAACTCAACAACATACATACTTAGACGGCAGCCTCTAACTTATTCAAGAACTCAACCAATGAATCTGCCAATACATCACGTTTAGAGGTGCCCAAACGCTCTAGAATCACATTGCCAGTGAGGTTACAAATAGAAATCACATCCATTTCCTCATCTGTCGCTGCGATAAATACTGTTGGTTTAAGTTTCAAGCGGCGCTGCGTCACCAAATGACCAAGAATATTTTCTTGTAGACGCACGAAATCGTCATCGCTCCACACTTGCAGCAGCGTCAACGAATTACCTTGCCAAGTTGCCTCCATATCAGCGCAGTATTGAGAACCATAAAAGGCTTTAACATCATCTTGCAGTGACAACTCAATCGCATTTTCCACATTGGTGAAATCGGCCATTTCATCACGTGCGACCGCTTTCCAAAGCACCTTTCCATCACGCTTCTCTTCGACACAAGGAGAAACAAGCTCTGCAAGCTCTTCACTGCTTGGCAACTCATTGTGCTTAGCTTGCCAAGCTTGTTGGTAGCGCAGGCTGAACTCTTGTAGCGCCTGAGTAACGTTTTGGGTCATGAAGGTCTCCTCATTCCTTATTTATCAGATAGCCGTACTTGCCGGATGGCAATTGACCAGCGGATTCAGTAAAATTCTCGCCATTCTAATCGAAAACGACCACAAAGTATGAGCAAATATTCTGACGCTAAAGAGCTTGCTGGCTTAACACTAGGTAAAACGACCGAGTATGCGAACCAGTATGACCCAAGCTTGCTGCAACCAGTCCCTCGCAGCCTGAACCGAGATGACCTCCAGTTAGGCGATACTCTGCCTTTCATGGGGCACGACATTTGGACGCTGTACGAACTGTCTTGGTTAAATAGTAAAGGTTTACCACAAGTGGCCGTTGGCGAAGTATACATTCCAGCCACCAGCGCAAACTTGATTGAATCGAAGTCTTTCAAACTGTACTTAAACAGCTATAACCAAACCCGCTTTGCAAGCTGGGAAGAAGTGACTGAGCGTTTAACACAAGACCTTTCTGAATGCGCAGGTGAAAAGGTGCTGGTTGAGGTGAATCCAGTGACCCACTATACCAATCAACCTATCGTAACAATGGACGGTGAATGTATTGATGACCAAGACATTAACATCACCAGTTACGATTTCGATGCCGATTTGCTTGAAGGTGCAGCAGGTGAAGTACAAGTTGAAGAGGTGCTACATAGCCACCTATTGAAATCAAACTGTTTGATCACTAACCAACCCGACTGGGGCAGTGTAGAAATTCGCTACCAAGGCGCAAAAATAGATCGTGAGAAGCTGTTACGTTACTTAGTGTCTTTCCGCGAGCACAATGAGTTCCACGAACAGTGTGTAGAGCGTATTTTTACGGATCTAATGAAATACTGCCAACCAAGCAAACTGACCGTATTTGCCCGCTATACGCGCCGTGGAGGCTTGGATATCAACCCTTACCGCTCAACGGAACAAGATAAGCCAGCTCACAATCACCGTATGGCTCGTCAGTAAGCGCATAGGCAACAGAAATAAGTTCGGCAATCTAAAGGGTTGCCGGACGTTTTTATTGTCCAAGCATGTTACTATATCAAATGGCTTCAACCCGCATTTAAACGGCTAATTGAGGCTTTTCGCCGTTATCGCCATATCTAAAAACAGTTCGAGGGAACGAAAGGATGTTTTGGGACAGTTCGCGTCTATTCAAATTGATTGGCTTTCTTTGCTTGCTGTTTGTACAGCCACTTCATGCAACCATTTTATCGTCCGCGTTACTCAACGAAGCACAACAATTGGCGGAAATAGAGCCATCACAAGCAAAACAAGCGGCAACCAACTATTTGTCACAGCGTGAGCTAACAGAACGCAAAGAAAGTGACAGCCCTTCAGCCATGTCTCGCGACGAAACAGATCGTAGCGTTCGCACACCAAGCAGCACCATCGAAGCGCACAAGATTATCGCTCAGGCAGATTACGCCATGGGTAATGTTCGTTCGGCTATCGAGCACCTAAATAAAGCGGAACGCTTAGCGCAAGAATATCAATTGCCGTACATGGACTTAGATCTCCAGCTGATGCGCAACCAAATGATTTGGATGTACGACGAAAACTACTCAAAAGCGGAAGACACGCTTAACCAAATTGAACAACAGCTCGATGAAGCCGATGCCGTATTACAACGCACCGACAGCGTTCGCTACCGACTAGTGATGCAAAGAGCACTCCTCGCTTCACATAGTGGCGATATCATTAAAGCGGAAAACTTGTACTCTGAAGCAAAGACCATGCTTGACGATAGCCGCTCTGAGTTAGCCTTGATCGACTACTACACTGCCGTCGGCGAGTTTTACCTCAATAGCAAGAAATACAATTTGGCTTTGTCAGAACTGCTATACGGTTATTGGCAATCTATTGAAAGTAACAGTGGTGCAAGATTAGCAAAAGTGAATCGCCTTTTGGCTAGGCTCTTCCAGGAGCGACGAGTGTACGACAAAGCGATCGAATACTTATCTCAAGCCGCAGATTTTTATGACTCTTACCCTAGCTCTCCGATCCTAGCGGACGTCCTAGAGCAGATGGGCGACATCTACTTTTATCAGGGTAAGTTTAACCTTGCGTTAGTGCATTACTTCAACGTGCTTGACCATGAAAGTACCAGTAAGAACATCAATAGAATCATTAAAATTCGCTTAAGCTTGGCGGCTACCTACCTACAACTCTATAACTACGCGCTAGCAGAGCAGTACTTAGACCGCTCTAAAGAGCTTTTAGAATACACCAATATTCCTAAGCTTGAAGCAAAGGCTGCCCTGCTTCAGTCAGGTCTGGCTTATCATCAAAATGACAGTAAAGACGTCATTACTAATGCTAAGCTGGCGTTAGCGCTTGCTGAAAAGTCACCTGAAAATAACAACTTCATTAAGCAGCAGTCATACCGTTTACTTGGGTTGGGTTACGAGCAGGCAGGCGAATACAAACTTTCTCTGCAAGCTTATAAAAAATACACCAACCTCGTTCGTCTAGAACAAAAGCAGCTTAACCAAATCAGTGAGGATGCGTTCCGTCAGCAAAAAGAATTTGCCGAACAAACCATCCATTACATCGGTCAATCAGAACGCTTAGAGCAAGTGGAAAGAGAGCATCGTAAATTCCAGAAAATCTCATTTGCATTGTTTATTACTGTCTTGGTCATGTTTTTGTTCATTATGCGCCGTGGTGTCATTATGCAGCGCCAAGCAAGTGAAATCGAAAAACTGCGTAACGACCTCTTCACCCACTCTCGCTCTCGTTTACGTAACTTGCGTATGCTGAATGTTAAGCTTTCTCGCTCATTGAAAAAGTCGAGCGAAACTTTCGAGCAATGGCAAATGGGTGAATTGATCCACGAACCACTTAATGATCGCCTACGCTTTGTTATGATCGATTTGCCATTCTTACGAAGCATGTACGTCCATAACGGCTATAAGGCAGGTCTAGAACTAGAACGGGCATTTGGCGACTTCCTTGCGGAAAAAATAGAAAAACCGTCGCGTCTTTACCATTTCTCAGATGCGAACTTACTCTATATAGAACCGAACGCTGACCGTGATGCTTCTGCCGAAGTCATGTTCGAAAAATTCCAGACTTGGGTGGATGAGTTCGCTCAGCAGCACAACGTCAATCGTATTATTCGTATGGGCATCAGTGATTATCCGTTCTTACCCCGAGCCTACACTGCAATTAACGATGAGGAATTACTCGATCTGTTGTTGCTTGCGACTCACATCGCACGAGAAGTCAGCTTGAAGGATAAGCAAAGCCACTGGGTGTTCTTAAAAGCCATCGATAATGCGCCTGCTGCTAGCTTTGCAACAGGTAACATAAGAACTGCCTGTCAACATGCCATTAGCCAAGGCCTGATCAAGATCCATTCGTCCTACAAGAATGAGGACGACATCAAGAAAATATTAAAAAATGGATAATTAAACGCCTGTTGAACGTAATAACTAATGACGCTATAAAGTTTTTTGTTATTATCAGATAATTGTCAGTAGTACATGGACTTAACCGTAGTCACTTCATGGGAATCTTGGAATCCGATATTCAGTCGCAGCTGCATCAGCTGAGTTGTCAACTTGACCAACTCAGACTGACTCATCGTGATACTTCACTCAAATTCAAACGTGAACAACAAGTTCTTAAACGCGTTGTGGCATCATTGTCTTCAGCTTGCCAGGGTTCGAACACTCAGGTATCCAACTACCTATTTGAAATCCAACAAGAGCTGCAACATCAAAAAGATATCAGCACTCTTATCCCGCGTTTAGCGGTATTAGAGAGGATGCTCAAACAGCAGTCGAAGACGATGGATAAACAGAACGGTTACCTTGACGAACAAATCAAGCACAGTGGTGAAACACTGCAACGTGTCACTGGCTTACCTGCGCAGTTAAAACGTGAACTACGGAACCTGATGAGTTTCTCTGAAGTTCACGCCAGCAATAAAGCTGATCAAGCCACTAAGCTACTGAGTATTTACGAACGCGCTCTGAAAATCATCACGTCTAATTCACGTCTACATCTTAGTGAATTTGAAAACAATCCTGACAGATCTCAACTTGAATGCTTAGCCAGCGACCTCCAACATACTATTACAGAGCTGGATTTCGAGGGAGAATCAGGCGATAGATTGCTGGATATTCGCGCTAAGTTGCTCCTTGGCGTGAGTGCCGAGTCTCTCATTGAGCTTACGCTCTCAACGCTGAAATTGGTTGTCGAAGCAACAAAGTTCGAGCGCGAGGCGTCTAGCCAATTCCTTGATCAGCTGAACACTTCTCTCGCAAGTAACCTAAAAACCGTTCATCAGAACGTCGACCAGCATCATACCTACTTTGAACACCGCCAAGAGCTCAACACAGAAATGAACAGCTTGGTTGAATTAAGCCAAAAGTCACTTAATCAAGCTCAAGATATCGCGGTTGTGAAAAAAGAAATCACGCCTCTTCTCGAAAAAATGGCGTCGCTGACAGAGCGACTGAAAATGACGGAAGAGCGAGAGCAAGCGCTGCAAGAGCGGTTAAGTTACAGTAAGAACCAACTCGAAGCGGTATTTGAAACTACGCAAGATTATCGTCGACGCTTAGATGACCAAGCTCAGCGTATGTTGCTCGACCCGCTGACTAAAGTTTATAACCGCACTGCATTTAACGATCGACTAGAGCTAGAGTATCGCCGTTGGATTCGCTCTCAGCAAAACCTTCGTGTTGTGCTATTTGATGTAGACAACTTCAAAGCGGTGAATGATAGCTATGGTTATACGGCTGGCGATAAAGCGCTGAAGATCATCGCTCGTACTATTAACAAGCGCGTATCAGAAACGGAAACAGTAGCTCGCTTTGGTGGCGAGGAGTTTATTCTACTCGTCCCGGAACAATCTGAAGAATACACACTGGATCTGATTAAGCATATCCAGCGTGATATTAGCCAATTACCCTTTAAGTTCCGTGAGCAAAATATCATGATTACCTTAGCTGCTGTATCGACGTCTTTCAAAGAGTCCGATACGCCAGAGTATGTACTCGATCGTCTTGGCAAGATGCTTGCGGACGCTAAAAAACGTGGAACAAACCAGCTTAACTGGAGCTAAGATTCGTACAAAAAGCGAGCAAACAAACCAAATTTGGTGCAATCTACGCTTTATAACCACCCATTTTCAACGAGTTATCACATTTCTTCCCTTTTAGTCTGCTAAGCTGTAAAAACCCAAGTCACTTCAAGATGATGTATTTATAAAAGGCAAATGTATCATCTTGAGGTTGCTTGGGAGTTGATAACCATAAAACCAAATCGGCCAACTACCTTTCATCAAACCATACGTATAACACCCAAAAGGTAAGTTGGTACTTTCCCTCAAATTAATGCAACACAAGGAGGCGTTATGATTACCCATATAAGCCCCGCTGGTAGCATGGACTTGCTATCTCAACTAGAAGTAGAGCGCTTAAAGAACACAGCCTCGAGTGAACTTTATCAGCTGTACCGTAATTGCACATTAGCGGTGTTGAACTCCGGTAGCCATACCGATAACTCGAAAGAACTGCTCGATAAATACCAATCGTTTGATGTCAACGTCGTGCGTCGTGAGCGTGGTATTAAGCTTGAGCTGACTAATCCGCCAGAGCACGCTTTTGTTGACGGCGAAATAATTAAAGGTATCCAAGAGCATCTGTTCTCCGTATTGCGTGATATCGTTTACGTAAACATGCATTTGGCAGACGCCCAGCGGCTCAAC
Organism: Vibrio sp. 1562; assembly: GCF_033340155.1. NCBI lineage: Bacteria > Pseudomonadati > Pseudomonadota > Gammaproteobacteria > Vibrionales > Vibrionaceae > Vibrio > Vibrio sp. 1562. The sequence continues at coordinate 86,757 of NZ_JAWOVY010000014.1, read as the reverse complement.
CTTACTAACCCAATTCACATTACGAACCTCGTGTTCGGCATTCTTCGTAATGCCAGAGCATTAACTCCAGGTATCGCACCGAATCTTGTCGTATGTTGGGGTGGTCACTCTATCAATGGAGTGGAGTATCAGTACACACGTGAAGTGGGTAACGAACTGGGCCTACGTGAACTTAACATCTGTACAGGTTGCGGCCCTGGCGCAATGGAAGGGCCGATGAAAGGTGCAGCGATTGGGCACGCAAAGCAACGTTACACTCAGCAACGTTATCTTGGTTTAACCGAGCCCTCGATTATTGCGGCCGAGCCACCAAACCCAATAGTAAATGAGCTGGTCATCATGCCCGACATCGAAAAGCGCTTGGAAGCTTTCGTCCGTATGGCTCATGGTATCGTTATTTTCCCAGGTGGCCCGGGCACAGCGGAAGAGCTACTGTACATTCTTGGCATCATGATGCACCCGGATAACGCCGATCAGCCAATGCCTATCGTATTAACAGGACCAAAAGAGAGTGAAGAGTACTTCCGCTCTATTGATGAGTTCATTCGCGACACACTTGGTGAGGAAGGGCAAAAGCACTACGAGATCATCATTGACGACCCGGCAGAAGTCGCTCGTATTATGAAACGCTCCATGGACTCGGTACGCCTTCACCGAAAAGAGAAAGGCGATGCGTACAGCTTTAACTGGTCATTGAAAATTGAGCCAAACTTCCAACTGCCATTTGAACCTACTCATGAGTCGATGGAACAATTGGATTTAAGCCTAGATCAAGAACCGCAAGTTTTAGCGGCCAACTTGCGTCAAGCCTTCTCTGGCATAGTTGCAGGTAACGTAAAGGCTGAAGGTATTCGAGAAATAGAACGTAGAGGGCCTTTCACCATTCATGGCGACGCAGTCCTCATGAAAAAACTCGATAAGTTGCTAAAAGACTTTGTCGAACAGCACCGAATGAAATTACCTGGCGGTTCAGACTACGAACCGTGTTATCGAATCGCTCACCCGGAAATTGGTGGTCGATAGTCAGGCTAGCATTCGTTACACTAGGGGCATTACGCCCCTTTTTTATTGCTAAGTCATTATGTCTATTCATCTTGTTATCATTGATGCCCTAAACCTGATCCGCCGAGTGCACTCAGCACAACCAGATCCAACCGACATAGCAAGAACCATAACCACAACGCAAAGAACCCTCACTCGCATTCTGTCAGAGGCCAACCCGACACACATCATCGCAGTTTTTGATCACCACGAACAAGACAGAGGTTGGCGCGCTGAAACTCTCCCTGACTATAAGCAAAACCGAAAACCAATGCCTCTGCCACTACTGCAAGGGTTAGATGCGATTCAACAAGCGTGGTGGGAGCAAGGTATTGATTCATTGCTGTCTGAAGGCGATGAAGCAGATGATTTGGTTGCTACACTCGCAACGAAAGTGGCCAGCCATGGTGAAAAAGTCACCATCGTTTCGACTGACAAAGGTTACTGCCAGCTACTTTCCCCTACCCTACAAATCCGTGATTATTTCCAACATCGTTGGTTAGATGAACCATTTATCGAAAAAGAGTTCGGCGTAAAACCAAGTCAACTAGCGGATTACTGGGGATTGACAGGGATAAGCTCTAGCCAGGTTCCGGGCGTACCTGGAATTGGCCCGAAAGCAGCGAAAGAGATTCTCACTCAGTTTGAGAGTATTGAAGCTGCCTACGCTAGTGAAGATCTCGTACCGAAATACCGTAAAAAATTGGATGAGCACATTGAGTCTGCTCGTTTATGTAAACGCGTCGCCGCTTTAAAGTGCGATATAGAACTAGGCTTTAACTTGCAAGATATTCGCTTTTTAGGGCCAAACAAAGCGGAGTAGTGTCCGATGGTAGTTTCACACCATGAAATCCGGCAGATATTAAAAAAGCGCCATTTGAAGGCGCTTTTTCTATTCTAATCACTATTCCCAAAAGACTCGGGGAATAAAGTTAGTAAGGTGAAATATTCGACAGACATTGGATATGAATCGTGATCTCTTCACGATCATGATACAAATGTTTAGCTTGTAGCTTGAACTTTACCTTATTATCAATGAGGAACTGCTTCAGATTTTCAAGGTCTTGCAGCACTTCGTCATAACGCCCTTTCATTGGCAGCTTAAGGTTAAAGATAGCCTCTTTTGCCCAACCTTTTAACAGCCACTGTCCCATCAGGTGAGCAACACGAGCTGGCTTTTCCACCATGTCACAAACAATCCATGTTACGTTCTTGCGGTCTGGTTCGAACTTAAAACCATCCACCATATGGTGCTTGATCTGGCCAGTTTCCATCAAACTGTCTGCCATCATGCCGTTATCAACGCAGTGAACGAACATTGAGCGCTTCACTAATTGGTACGTCCAACCGCCTGGACATGCACCTAAATCCACACCCCACATACCTGGTGCCAAACGCTCATCCCACTCTTCACGTGGAATAAAGACATGAAATGCTTCTTCCAGTTTAAGTGTTGAACGACTTGGGGCGTCTGCTGGGAATTTAAGGCGAGGGATACCCATGAAGAACTGTGAGTTGTTGTCAGTGTAAGAGTAACCAACGTAACAGTGGCCAGGCTCAACAAAGCAAATGTGCAGTACTGGTTTTTTCGCGTTATCTTTGTTCAGCATTAAGCCTTTGCCGCGCAACGCTTGACGCATTGGGACGGTAAACTTACGGCAGAATTTCAGTAGCTCTTTCGCTTCATTTGTATCTGGCGTTTCAACTCTCAAATCACCACAACGAGGGAATGCTTCGATGTCTGCTAGTTCATTCAAAATTGGACTAATTCGGTCATCACTTGGCAACGATTGAAACTCAGCTGCTACCGCAAACATTTGTCGAGCAAAAATTAAAGACTTAAAGTCTAAACCTCTCGCAAGTTTGTCGGCATCTCCATCTTGGTAACATTCGAAGACAACATAACCTGAGTTTCTCTTCACACGAGGGAAGCCATACACTTCCAACTGTGTCGCTTTGTCCTGAATTTCACCAGCACACTCTTTCTCAAAGCCAGAACGGCAATAGAGCATTAGTTGTTTCACTTGGAGACCTCTTTGATATTGAACGCAGCAAAAAAGAACAGACACCAACCAATCATGAACAGCAACCCTCCTACAGGAGTAATTGGCCCAAACCACTTAATGCCCGTCAGCGCCAGCGCGTAAAGACTGCCGCTAAAACAAAAGATGCCGATAATAAAGCAAATCGCCGCAATGAAAAAATACTTTTGTGCTTTTTGTCCCAAATTGAGCAGAAGCAGAATGGCACAAAACACAATCGCCAACGTGTGAATAAATTGATACAGAACTCCGGTCTCAAATACACCGAGCAAATAAGGGGCCAGTGTCGCTTTTAGCCCATGAGCAGCAAATGCTCCAAGAGCGACCGAAAGCAGCCCAGACAAACCAGAGAATGAGAGTAACCACTTACTTTTCACTGTACACCTCTTGTATAAACGCCGCTAACTGCTCTATCGCGAGTGCAATGTTACCCACTTCAGTATGACCTGAGATCTTGCGCGGTTTGAAGCTGTGGTCACCATCAGGTAAAAAGCTCACCGTTACTTGTGACGAAAGGACGAAATCATCGAATTCCTCACGCTTACCAAAGGTGTCTCGTTCCCCTTGCAGAATCAGCGTAGGTTTCTCAATGGTTGCTAAGTGCTCGCCTTTGTATTTCTCTGGCTTTCCTGGTGGGTGAAATGGAAACCCTAAACAGGCAATGCCCGCCACCAGCTCATTTTCAGCCAACAAGCTCGACATACGACCGCCCATTGACTTACCACCAATAACCACGGGAGAAGAAGTAAAGTGAGCGATCACTTCGCTGTATGCTTCGAGCAACTTTGGCGCGCGATCGGGCGGACGCTTTTTGCCATCTTCCGAACGTTTCACCATGTAAGGGAAATTAAAACGCACTACACGAATACCTTGCTCCACTAATCCTTTGGCGACAGCTGTCATGAAGTCATGCTCCATCCCCGCACCTGCGCCGTGAGCAAAAATAAACAGCGGTCCGTTTTCAGGCCCCTCAGCTATCCAGTGATTCATCCAATACTTCCTCTTGTTCTTTTCTCGCGGTTGCTAACATCCAGTCTCTAAACGTTGCGATTCGGCCCATATCTGCCTGCTGTTCATGACACACCACATAGAATGCATTCTTAGATATCAACACCTCGTCGAATGGTGCAATGAGTCGTCCGGCTTCCATTTCAGGTTTGGCGAGTACGTTGTTACCGAGCGCGACCCCCTGACCGTGCGCAGCAGCCTGTAGCACCATCGTTGAGTGACTAAAAATAGGACCGTGGTTTACGTTGATGCCTTCAATGTTGTAATGACGAGCAAACTGCTTCCAGTCTTTACGCGAAGTATCGTGTAACAAAGTATGTAATTTGAGGTCACTTAAAGATTCTAATGGTTTGTTACCCAAAAGTAATGAAGGTGAACAAAGTGGGATCAAAAACTCTTGGTACAATTTATCTGCTCGCAAACCTGGCCAGTTCCCACGGCCATAGTAGATCGCCACATCAACATCATCAGTCAGTGAGCCTTCATCCATATCTACGGCTTTAATACGTACATCGATATCGGGCTCTTGAGCATTAAAATCGGCCAAACGAGGTACAAGCCATTGGATAGCAAAACTCGGCGGTAGGCTAATCGTCAATGCCCCTTTTTCGCTACGTTCCAACACCTTATCTGTCGCTTCCGCAATCGAGGTGAAAATATCTTTGATATCGAGAAAGTAACTTTGGCCTTCTTCTGTTAACAACAAAGAACGATTACGTCGACGGAAGAGCTTCAATGATAAGAACTCTTCAAGCGCTTTAATCTGGTGACTGACCGCGGCTTGAGTAACAAATAACTCTTCTGCTGCTCGTGTAAAACTGAGATGACGAGCAGCCGCTTCGAAGACTCGAAGCGAATTTAATGGAGGCAATCTGCGAGACATATGGGACCTCTAATAGGATTAGTTTTTTTAATCTGAAACATTATAAAATGTCCGTTGTCGAACAGCCAGATAAATTCTATATTTCACCCCGCAACACGGGCCTGAACGGCTTGATTTCTTTGGAAATCAATTGGCTTCGTTGTTGCGATGTTGTGTTTGCAAACTCGTATTTCGAGTTAGGTAGATTTCTACCATAATGTTTTGTCCACACTCCCTGTGACAAAACATATACTTCCTGTATTTATTTTTGACCTGTCTGTCAAATTTGTTACACCGCCTAAATTAGGCGGTGTTTTTTTATCTATCAAAAATCTCATCCGCATATCTGGCAGCAATATCACTTTATTACTCTTCTTTCGGATTAATTATCGTTATATCAACACAAAGTGTATGGCTTTGCGATGAGCCTCAACATTATGCTAAGTAATGGTTGTCTGTAACGCGATCAAAAACAAAAAAGGCGCAAATTGATGTCTCAATTTGCGCCTTTTAACGTATTTTAACAGTCAGCTATGGACGGTAAACTTTTACGTTGCTGAAGCCTTGCTCTTGCAAGTAAAGCGCTTGCAGACGGCTCATCACACCGCGGTCACAGTAAAGTAGGTATGTCTTAGACTGGTCTAAGTCACCAAACTGTGTACCCAGCTTGTAGAAAGGGATATGTTTCACATCCACACCTTCGATTTCAAGTGGGTTATCGTCTTCCTCTTCAGGACTACGAATATCTAGCACAACCGCGTGCTCTTCTACCGCTTGAACTTGCTCTACTTCTGGTGCGGCTTGCTCAGACTCTTTCGCGATATCACGAATGTCCATCATGCGAGCTTCTTGAACCACTTGCTCAAGGATACTGAAGTCGAATTTCTCTTCTTCAGCTTCTAGCTTGCCTTTCACCGCTTTCACGGTTGGCTTCTTAGAGATAACACCACAGTATTCTGGCATTGTCTTTGCGAAATCTTCTGTGCCGATTTCACGTGCTAGATTGATGATGTCTTCTTTATCCCAGTTGATAAGTGGACGCAGAATCAGCGTGTCAGTTACGTTATCGATGTGGCGTAGATTGGTTAGCGTTTGGCTCGATACTTGACCTAGTGCTTCACCTGTTACCAATGCTTCGATCTTCATCTTCTGAGCGATCATGCCTGCTGCACGCATAAACATACGCTTCAAGATCACGCCCATTTGGCCGTCATCGACTTTCTCTAGGATTTCCGCAACCACAGGCTCGAAATCAACTGAGATAAAACGTACTTTTGCTGAAGAACCGTATTTGTTCCATAGGTAGTGAGAAACCTGCTTAACGCCGATTTCGTGTGCTGGACCACCTAAGTTAAAGAAGCAGTAATGTACTTTTGAACCACGCTTGATATGAAGATAGCTTGAAACACCAGAATCGAAACCACCCGAGATCAGGCTTAACACGTCTTCTTGCGTACCCAGAGGGAAACCACCTAGGCCTTTATGACGAGACAATACTTGGTTTAGCTTGTCGTTCGAGACTTCTACCTTGATCGTCACGTCTGGGTTTCGTAGCTTAACACTAGCGCTTTCAATCGCTTGATTTAAACCACCGCCTACATAACGCTCTAGTTCAATGGAGGTAAAGTCATGCTTGCCACGACGCTTCGCACGTACAACAAAGGTTTTATTTTCGAGTGCAGCACGGTTGAGTTCTAGCACTTGCTCGAAGATATCGTGCAAGTCTTTAAATTCAGTTTGCTTCACTTCCAGTACGTGGTGAATGCCTGGTGTATGAGTCAAAACCTCAAGAACTTCAGCGTGGAATTCGTTACTCTCAGAGGTCACTTCAATGTGATCACGACGGTTAAATACCGCGACAGACTCCGTGCGGCTCTTAATGATGTTACGAATGTTGCACTCTAAAATCTTTGTGAAGCGCTTACGCACAGATTCACTTTTTACAAAAATTTCTGGATGGGGCTTTACAATAAATTTCATAGTCTAATTCGCAGGTTAGTTTCGCAATCAACAAAGAGTGACACTCAACTTCAATACTTCATACGCAGTAAAACCGCGTTTCAGTCACAAAAAGTAGTCTGAGCTCACTTTTAAGGCGCAAGATTATACACCCAAGCGGATTGGAAAAACAAAAAAAGCGAGCAATCTGCTCGCTTTCTTATCTCTTTACTGACTTAAAACTAAAGCCTAGTTATTGAATTACCGGCACTTCTTCACTGTAGAGAGGCTCGCCTTGCATAATGCTGATTTCAACCCGTCGGTTAAGCGCGCGATTTTCATCAGAATCATTCGGTAACAAGGGTTCCGTATCCGCCATGCCTCGTACTCTTAAACGTTGATGAGAGAAGCCTCTCACTTTCTCCATCTCTTGCGCGACTGATACTGCACGCTGAGAAGAGAGATCCCAGTTAGAACGATAAAGTTCCGAGTCTAGCGGTCGATTGTCTGTATGGCCAGATACTCGCACAATGCCTGGCACGTCTTTTACTAGCTCTGCAATCTGACGAACTAAAGGACGAAACTTAGGCTGCAAGAAAGCCGAACCTTCTGGGAATGCACCTTTTTCACGCATACGTATAACAATCTGCTGACCGAGGTTTTCAACTTCAATGGCGCCTTGCTCAATCTCTCGCTCTAAGGCTTTCTTGATGCTTTCCATCAAGGTTTCCATCTCTTGCGACATCTCTTTAGATTGCTGTTGTTGCATGTCCGCTTCGGCAGACTCATTGTTTTGAGTTGACGTTTCTGGCGATTGCCCACCCGTTAACTTGCCTTCATCACGTTTTGTGCCACCAGCTCGATCAGACTCCCCTTCATGAAATTCGAGCGTCTGCTGAGTGATGTCCATGGTTTGCTGCATGATGACATCAATCGGAGTTGGTTCCGGCCGACCCGGTCGAAACTCTTGGGCAATAATGCTAGTGCCTTTGGGAATGTCTTTCACTTCAAGCTGATTTTGCACACCGAAGGCAAATTTCATTGACCCTGCAATTTGTTTGAACTTCAGTACATCCATCTCAGAAAACGAGAGCAGAAGAACAAAGAAACACATCAGTAGCGACATCAAATCTGCGAATGTCCCCATCCATAACGGGAGGCCAGGTGGCGGACAATCGCATTTGTTATCTTCATCATCCATCACGACTCTCCAAGTTACTCGTCAATCTCAAGGGCACGTTTACCTTCATTGAGGTAGTTCTTCAAGTAACTATCGATCACTCGCGGGTTTTGGCCATCTTGAATCGCTAATACGCCATCCATGATCAAACGGCGATTTAGCGTTTCTTGGTCACGGCGAAGAGAAAGCTTATCCGCAATAGGGAAAAACACCATATTGGACAGGATCGCGCCATACAATGTGGTCAAGAGTGCAACGGCCATTGCTGGTCCAATCGCTTTAGGGTCATCCATGTTTGAAAGCATCGCAACAAGACCAACCAAGGTACCAATCATTCCCATCGCAGGAGCAACGTCGCCAAAGGCGCGAAATACACCAGTACCTTGCGTATGTCGTTCATCTGTAAGCGCGATGTCTTTTTTGAGTGCCGCTCTCACAACGTCGGCATCATGGCCATCAACCAGTAGATCAATGCCTTTCTGCATGAATGTGTTGTTTATTTCCATCTCTTCAAGAGCAAGAAAACCACCTTTACGCGCCGCATCGGCCATTTCCACAATTTTTGCGATCAGGTCTTCGGGTTCATCCGCTTTAAACATGAAGGCTTTGCCAGCAATCTTTGTCGCACCAAAAAACTGTCCCATTGTGAACTTCATCAACACGACGAATATTGAGCCACCAACGACAATAAGGATCGACGTGACATCGACAAACATGCCGATGCTGCCACCAAGCACCATCGCCATAATGACGAATGCAAAACCACCAATCAAACCTAATAGGGTTGCTAAATCCACAAAGCACTCCTCACGCTATACTCAAATACTGCCATTGGGCGGATTATTACCTGTATCGACAACTCGCGCAGAATTTTTAGAAAAATCTTAGCTAATGGATCACAAATTACACCTAACAACCTCAACCAAAATATGGGGTTTCACCGCTTAGACTCGTTGAACGCTAATTTTGTGACAATTATATAAGGTTAAATTTGACCAAGTTACTAGGCTAAGGTAACTTTCGTGCATCTTACCCGAGGCTTGATTAAGGCAGAAAAAAGATGGCGGTCAAGAAACCAGAAAACATGACCTTTGAAGCAACCATTGAAGAGCTTGATAGCTTGGTTGATCAATTAGAAAATGGCGATCTTGCTCTAGATGATGCCCTGCGTAAGTTTGAACGAGGCATTGCCTTAGCTCGTGCAGGCCAAACTAAATTAAGCGACGCCGAACAGCGCGTGAGCATTCTTCTTAGTGAAGATGATGAAGCACCACTGAGTGACTTCAAACCAGATTCAGAATAACAATCAGTAGTGAGCAATGTGATGCAACAGACATTGACGTCTTTTCAACAAAGAAACAATCAGCAATTGAATTTGTGGCTCGATCAGCTTCCATATCAAGAGCAGCCATTGATTCAAGCAATGAAATACGGCCTTTTGCTAGGTGGAAAACGCGTTCGCCCTTTTCTTGTTTACATCACAGGTCAAATGCTCGGCTGTAAACCTGAAGACTTAGACACCCCAGCCGCTGCTATCGAATGTATACATGCCTACTCACTCATTCATGATGATCTGCCAGCCATGGACGATGATGAACTGCGTCGAGGTCAACCAACTTGTCATATTAAGTTTGATGAAGCAACCGCAATACTGACAGGTGATGCACTACAAACCCTTGCCTTCACTATTATTGCTGATGGTCAATTAAGCCCGGCGGCAGAAGCTCAACGCATCAACATGATCAAAGCATTAGCGCATTCTTCTGGTGCCAGCGGCATGTGTGTAGGGCAAGCTTTAGATTTAGGCGCGGAAAATCGCCAAGTTTCTCTTGAAGAAATGGAAGAGATACACCGTAAAAAAACCGGAGCTCTGATTGATTGTGCGGTAAAATTAGGTGCATTAGCTGCTGGTGAGAAAGGTATCGAGGTTCTACCTCACTTGGAGCGCTACTCAAAAGCAATTGGTTTGGCGTTTCAGGTTCAAGACGATATTCTTGATATCATCAGTGACACAGAAACACTGGGTAAGCCTCAAGGTTCCGACCAAGGTCTGAATAAGAGCACTTATCCTTCCCTGCTGGGTTTAGAGGGAGCCATAGAGAAAGCTCACACTCTGTTACAGGAAGCACTTCAAGCATTGGAAGCTATCCCATACAATACTCAGTTACTCGAAGAGTTCGCCCGATATGTCATCGAGCGCAAAAATTAACACTATAAGCGCGCATTTATATGACTCTTGATATTTCAAAGTACCCAACACTGGCGTTAGCAAATACACCGGAAGAATTACGTCTTCTTCCGAAAGAAACATTACCAAATCTGTGTGATGAACTGCGAACGTATCTGCTAAATTCAGTGAGCCAATCTAGCGGACACTTAGCGTCTGGCTTAGGCACCGTAGAGCTAACTGTCGCTCTGCATTATGTTTACAACACCCCTATCGACAAATTGATCTGGGATGTTGGTCATCAGGCTTACCCGCACAAAATCCTCACCGGACGTCGCGATAAAATGCCAACAATTCGCCAAAAGGATGGTCTACACCCTTTCCCTTGGCGTGAAGAAAGTGAATATGACACTTTGTCTGTCGGTCACTCTTCGACATCTATCAGTGCAGGCCTTGGCATGGCCATCAGCGCACAAAAAGAAGGCAAAGGCCGTAAAATTGTCAGTGTGATTGGCGATGGCGCAATTACAGCAGGCATGGCATTCGAAGCCATGAACCACGCTGGCGACGTTCATCCTGATATGTTGGTGATTTTGAACGACAACGAAATGTCGATTTCAGAAAACGTCGGCGCCCTGAATAACCACCTTGCAAAGGTACTTTCTGGTAGCTTATACACTTCTATCCGTGAAGGCGGCAAGAAAGTGCTGTCTGGTGTTCCACCTATTAAAGAGTTGGTTCGCCGTACGGAAGAGCACCTAAAAGGCATGGTAGTGCCTGGTACTCTGTTCGAAGAGTTCGGCTTTAATTACATTGGCCCGATTGATGGGCACGACGTCAATGAACTCGTCAAAACGCTGAAAAATATGCGTGAGCTCAAAGGCCCTCAGTTCCTACACATCATGACCAAGAAAGGCAAAGGTTATGAGCCGGCCGAGAAAGATCCTATCGGCTACCATGGTGTTCCTAAATTCGATCCAACGCATAATTGTCTGCCGAAGAGCAGTGGCGGTAAGCCAACTTACTCAAAGATCTTCGGTGACTTTTTATGTGACATGGCGGCCCAAGATCCTAAGCTAATGGCAATTACGCCAGCAATGCGCGAAGGATCAGGTATGGTGCGTTTCTCAAAAGAGTACCCAGACCAATACTTTGATGTGGCGATTGCTGAGCAGCACGCAGTGACACTTGCAACAGGTATGGCAATTGCGGGCGATCATCCAATCGTAGCTATCTATTCGACTTTCTTGCAACGTGGTTATGACCAACTGATCCACGACATCGCGATCATGGATTTACCAGTGATGTTTGCGATCGACCGCGCAGGTCTCGTTGGCGCAGATGGTCAAACTCACCAAGGTGCGTTCGATTTGAGCTTTATGCGCTGTATTCCGAACATGGTGATCATGGCGCCAAGCGACGAAAACGAGTGCCGACAAATGCTTTACACTGGCCATAAGCATTCTGGCCCGAGTGCGGTTCGATACCCTCGTGGTAGCGGCATGGGCGTAGAAATCGAAACTGAGTTTACGGCGTTAGAAATCGGTAAAGGGCGCATGGTTCGCCAAGGTGAAAAAGTTGCTATTCTGAGCTTTGGTACTTTCTTGGGTAACGCGCTAGAAGCGGCAGAATACCTTAACGCCACTGTTGCTGATATGCGCTTTGTGAAGCCGCTCGATGAAGCATTAATTCGTCAATTAGCCGCAGATCATGACGTGCTCGTGACGTTAGAAGAAAATGTTATCGCAGGTGGTGCAGGTGCGGGTGTCGTTGAGTTCATGATGAAAGATAAAATCATTAAGCCAGTCTTAAACCTAGGTTTACCCGATGAGTTTATTCATCAGGGAACACAAGATGAACTGCATGAAGAGCTTGGTCTCGATGCAAAAGGAATCGAAAAATCCATCTTGGATTATTTAGCAAAATAGCATGTAAAAAGGGATGCTCATGGCATCCCTTTTTTACGTCCAGTGTTTAGTTCATGGTTTAATTCATCCAGCCAGCGTATTTTGCGACTAGAAACAGGGCAACACCGGCCATAACTCCCGCCACGATATCATCAACCATAATACCCAGCCCACCGTGAACTCGCTTATCTAGCCACCCAATTGGCCAAGGTTTTACCATATCGAAAAAACGAAACAAGATGAAGCCAGTGATCAACCACTTCCATTCAGTGAGTGGAATATTCAGCGCAGGTACAATGCTCATCGTAATCCAAAAGCCCGCAAACTCATCCCATACGATTGAACCATGATCATGCACCTTCATGTCTGCAGACGTCACTTGGCATATTTGAATGCCGACCACACACGAAATCAGAACAACAATGACATACGCCGTAAATGGTAATTGTGCCAACAACAAAAATAAAGGCACGGCCGCCAGTGTGCCCATTGTTCCAGGGATAAACGGGGATAATCCACTGCCAAAACCCGTCGCCAATAGATGCCACGGGTTCTTTAATGAAATCAGAGAAAGAGGGTTGGTCATATCCTTAAACCTATACTGCTAGTTTGGTTTCAATCGTCATGCCTGCGAGTTACTCAATAGTAACAGGCTCTTGGCTAGAGCTTAGCTCAGATCATTTAAAGTGGTCGAAGCCACTTAAGTCCCAATCAAGTGGTTGATTGTTATCATGCAGCTCGAAGGTTCCATTTGGTCGGATTTGACCAATACATGTGACCTTACATCCAGTATGAGATAAAGCACTTTGTAACGAGCCTCGATTTTGCTCCGGCACGGTAAAACACAACTCGTATTCTTCACCACTTGCTAAAGCATACTGCTGCGCGCTGATCTTATCATCTAAAAACTGGACTAATTCTGAAGAGATCGGTAGCTGAGAGACATCAATGCTCACCCCAACCTGAGATCGCTGTAAAATATGCTTAATATCAGAGATTAAACCATCTGAAATATCTATCGCCGAAGAGGCTAAGCCAACAAGAGCTTGTCCAGCAAGCACACGCGGAGAACTAAGGTAATGAGCTCGCTCTAGTGCTTCCGCGCCGGCTCTACTGCGCAGAGAGTCATCTAGAATCACATCCAAGCCAGCTTTTGCATCGCCAAGGTTTCCCGTTACGTATACCCAATCCCCAGGCTTGGCGCCGGATCGCGTGAGCGCTTTGTCTTCAGGTACAAAACCTTGCACCGTCAGTGTCAGACACAATGGGCCTTTGGTGGTATCACCGCCTATTAACTGAATACCATAGTAATCAGCCAGTTCGAAAAATGCATCACAGAAAGGTGCAAGCCATTCTTCATCTGGCTCAGGCATCGTTAATGCAAAGCTCACCCACGCAGGCGTTGCGCCCATCGCCGCCAAATCACTGATGTTAGAAGCCAATGCTTTGTGTGCGACCCATGCTGGGTTCGCGTCGGCTAAGAAATGCGTTCCAGCTACCAATGTATCCGTGCTAATCGCAATCTGAACATTAGCTGGCGCTTTGACCAAAGCGCAATCATCACCAGCGGCTAGATGGACATCTTTACGTTGGCTCTGACGACCGACGAAGTATTTGTCTATCAGATTAAATTCACCAGACATAATTCACTTACTTTTTGATGTAAAAGCTTTTGATACAAAAAAGGTCAGCATGTGCTGACCTTTTCATTGAAGAAATCGTTATTTCTTACGAATGTGAGGTGCTGCTTTATCAAGTACACCATTCACAAACTTGTGGCTATCTTCTGCTGCGAAAACTTTTGCAAGTTCAATCGCTTCATTGATAACAACTTTGTAAGGAACATCTTCGCGACGAGTCATCTCGTACATAGCAAGGCGAAGAAGAGCAAGTTCCATCATATCTAAATCCTGCATAGGACGAGAGATGTATGGACGAATTTTGCTATCTAGCTCAGCGTGGCTAAGTACAACACCGCTTAATAGTTCACGGAAGTAAGCTACGTCTGTCTCTGGAGCAGCAAGCGCTGGCTCAGATGCATGAAGTTCTTCTTCATCGTATTTGTCGCCAGACAAAAACTGTTCTTCAATCTTGGCAACATTCTCTTTAGTAATTTGCCATGAGTAGATCGCCTGTAGAGCGAATTGACGTGCGTTACGACGTGCGGCTGGTTTCACACTGGCCCCCATTAGGAATCAATTTCAGATAGTACATTAATCATTTCAAGTGCGCTTAGTGCAGCCTCTGCACCTTTATTACCAGCCTTGGTTCCTGCGCGTTCAATCGCTTGATCGATCGTATCAACAGTCAAAACACCAAATGCTACTGGAATGCTGAATTCCATAGACACTTGTGCTAGACCTTTGTTCATTTCACTACAAACATAGTCAAAGTGAGGCGTTCCACCGCGAATAACAGACCCTAGAGAAACAATAGCGTCGAATTTGCCAGTTTTAGCAACACGCTGAGCTACTAGAGGTAGTTCTACGGCACCTGGACAACGCACAACCGTGATGTTGTCTTCGCTTACTTGTCCGTGACGCTTTAGTGTATCGATCGCACCAGAAAGTAGGCTTTCGTTAATAAAACTGTTGAAACGAGAAATAACGATAGCAATTTTTGCATTTGGCGCTGGGAAGCCACCCTCGATCACTTTCATAAGCTTTCCTTTAACTCTATTTATAAGTGAAATATGTTCATCAAGTGAGAATCGCCGGATTCTAGCACAAATTTGTGAGCAATATCTAATGGAAATTGGAGGCAAATCACTGGCTCCTAGCCATTGACGAGTTAAGCACGTCAAAGACTAGGAACTTATTGTTCGGTTGTTACTCGCAGACGTACTCAACAACGTTCAGACCAAAACCACCTAACGCGTGGTACTTTTTGTTGGTCGATGACAGAAGACGCATATCATGTACACCGAGATCCGCAAGAATCTGTGAACCAACGCCAACACGGCGAGACGTGCCTTGTTTTTTAGCAAGCGTTGGTGCTTCACCTTTGTCTTGCGCTTCGAACATCTTCACGCGATGAATAAGTAGATCGGTCGATTCTTCATGGCCAAGAACAACCAGTACACCGCCCTCTTCACCAATGCGTTTCATTGCCTTATCTAGTGTCCAGCTGCGTTCTGCATTACGATCGCTACGTAGTAAGTCGGTAAAAACGTCTTGAAGATGAACGCGAACCAGTGGCGCTTTTTCTTTCAAATCGCCCTTGCACATTGCGTAGTGCACTTGGTTATCAATGGTGTCTTTGTACGTGACTAACGTGAACTCGCCAAACTCTGTCGGTAACTTGCACTCTGCCACACGTTCAATCGTTGTCTCAGTGTTATTGCGGTACTCAATTAGGTCGGCAATAGTGCCCAATTTAATACCGTGCTTCTCTGCAAAGATCTCTAGATCTGGGCGACGAGCCATCGTGCCGTCGTCATTTAAGATCTCAACAATCACCGATGCTGGCTCTAAACCAGCAAGACGAGCCAAATCACAGCCAGCTTCAGTGTGACCTGCGCGAGTCAGTACACCGCCGTCTTGAGCTGCGAGAGGGAAGATGTGACCAGGCTGCACCAAATCCGCAGCTTTAGCGTTTGGCGCGACTGCTGCTTGAACGGTACGTGCGCGATCTGCGGCTGAAATACCAGTCGTTACCCCTTCTGCTGCCTCAATCGAAACAGTAAAGTTGGTGGTGTATTGCGCATTATTGTCTTGCACCATTGGTGGCAGACCTAGACTTTCGCAACGATCTTTGGTCATGGTTAAACAAATCAGGCCACGGCCATAGGTTGCCATAAAGTTGATGGCTTCCGGCGTAATATGCTCGGCAGCCATGATCAAGTCACCTTCATTCTCGCGGTCTTCATCATCCATTAGGATGACCATTTTGCCTGCGCGAATATCATCAATAATTTCTTGTGGCGTACTGATTGGCATAGTCTGTTATCCCGTTATTCTAAATTTGTTATTGCGACAGCAATGAAAAATTACGTTGCAGTGAATGCTAGTTAGGTCAATAGTTTGAGCTTTGCATTAAGCAAGTCAATGAATCTCGCGGTGTTCTGTGAGTCTGCTCTTTATCGCATGCCTCACGCAGCCACTCCCAAGACTTATGCAAAACCGTTTTGCTGTAAAAAGTCCATCGTGATACGAGACTCGGCCTTATCTTCTTGTTGTCCTTGCAGTAAACGCTCCATATAACGCGCAAGTACATCAACTTCTAAGTTGACTTTGCGCCCCACTTGAAACTGGTCAATCGTAGTTTCTTCACTCGTATGAGGAACGATCGTCAGCTTAAAAGCATTTTTACGTAAGTCGTTGACGGTTAGGCTAATACCATCAACAGTAATCGAGCCTTTCTCTGCAACGTACTTGCTAATTTCCGCAGGCATTGCAACCCAAAACTCTATCGCACGGCCAACTGAATTGCGTTCGACAATTTCACCAACCCCATCGACATGGCCAGAAACGATATGTCCACCCAATCGCGTTGTTGGCAACATGGCTTTTTCTAGATTCACCTTATCGCCTACTTGGTATTCAGCAAACCCAGTTTTCTTCAAGGTTTCTAATGACAGATCAGCACTGTAATAGTGGCTTCCGAAGTCAACTACCGTTAAGCAAACACCGTTGGTCGCAATGCTATCGCCTAACTTAACGTCTGACATATCAAGCGTACCCGTTTCAACCGTGACGGTGATGTCTTCGCCCTTCGGCGTAATCGCAGCTAACTTGCCAACTGCTTCTACTATTCCTGTAAACATACTATTTCTTATCTAATTTCATTACGTTTTATGGTGGCCGTGATGCGAATGTCTACCCCAACCATACGAACGTCTGTAATGTTTAAATCTATGACGTCAGCCATAGCGCTTAACCCTAAAGCACCGATAAGCCCCCGACCATCGCTGCCCATGAGTTTTGGCGCAAGGTAAACAATGAGCTCATCTACAAGATTAGCCTTTATCATCGCACTCGCTAGCGTAGCTCCAGCTTCAACCCATAAGTGATTGATATGGTGCTCATCAGAGATACGCTTTAATGTCGTTGATAAGTCAATTTGGTCAGCGCTGTCCAATAGAGGGATACAGTCTCCATCAGAGCGAACAATAACTCGTTCTCCATCGGTATGGAACAGCTTGAGCGCATCAGTTAAATGGTTCTGACGGTCTAAGATTACACGTACTGGTTGACGAAGCTCTTCTTGTAAATACTGCGCTTGAACACTATTAGGTAAGTCATCCCAGCGCACATTGAGTGATGCATTATCATCAATCACCGTTTTGCTAGTAGAAAGAATGCCACCACTTATCGCTCGATAACGCTGCACATCTTGGCGGGCCGCTGGGGAGGTGATCCATTGGCTCTGACCATTACTGAGTGCGCTTTGCCCATCCAAACTGGCTGCCATTTTTAATTGAACAAACGGCATGCCTGTACGCATGTACTTTATAAAACCAGGGTTAAGGGCAAGGGCATCTTGCTCTAACAAGCCGATTTGTACTTCAATTCCGGCATCACGTAACATCTGGATGCCGCGACCTGCAACTTTCGGGTTTGGGTCTACCATGGCGCAAACCACACGTGCCACTTTGGCTTTAATCAGCCCTTCGGCACATGGCGGTGTACGGCCGTAATGAGAGCAAGGCTCTAGCGTCACATAAGCGGTTGCACCAACTGCTTTTTCACCCGCCATGCGCATCGCGTGCACCTCGGCATGCGGCTCACCAGCACGATGGTGATAACCTTCACCGACAATTTCTTCATCACGAACGATGACACACCCTACATTTGGATTAGGGGCGGTGGTATAAATGCCACGTTTCGCTAACTTAATAGCTCGTGACATCATGGCGAAATCTAAATCAGAAAACGCTCTTTCAAGAGTGTGTTGAGTCATGAGCTACTCAGTCTTCTAGGCGGGCAATCTCTTCGCCAAACTCGCGAATATCTTCAAAGCTGCGGTAAACGGAAGCGAAACGAATGTAAGCCACCTTATCGAGCTCTTTGAGCTGGTCCATGACTAAATTACCAATCATTTCACTCGGAACCTCTCGCTCACCCGTCGCACGCAGTTGTGATTTGATCATACTGATCGCTAACTCTATAGAATCGGCACTCACTGGGCGTTTCTCTAAAGCGCGTTGAATACCGCCAACCATTTTATCTTCATCAAATGGTTCACGGTTGCCATTCGATTTGATCACTTTAGGCATCACTAACTCTGCGCTTTCAAACGTAGTGAAACGCTCGCTACACGCCAAGCACTGACGGCGACGTCGAACTTGATGGCCATCAGCCACTAAGCGGGAATCAATAACTTTGGTATCGTTCTCGGAACAAAAAGGACAATGCATATCACCTCCATATCTATACCAAAATAACCTCATGAGCAATCACGGATAACCACGCGTTCATGGTTATACGGACTCTATTAAAGCTATTTGGGTATAACGCTTTCAAACCGAAATAAAAGCTCATGTAGTGTAGCGGAATTGGTATGTTAGACAAAACAAAAAGGGGCGCAAAGGCCCCTTTTTCACTCAAGATCTCGTCGAATGTGTTAACTGCGTGCTAAGTAGTTCGCTTTACCAACCCACTTGTAGCTAGTTAGCTCTTCTAAGCCCATCGGACCGCGTGCATGTAGCTTTTGCGTAGATACTGCGACTTCTGCGCCAAGGCCAAATTGCGCACCGTCTGTAAAGCGCGTTGAAGCATTCACATAAACCGCCGCCGAACCGACAGAATTGATGAACAGCTCTGAGTTTTCCAAGCTATTGGTCATGATCGCATCTGAGTGGCTCGCGTTATGGACACGCATATGATCAATGGCATCTTTCACATCAGACACAACTTTTACACCAAGAGTGTAGCTCAACCATTCCGTATCAAAGTCACCTTCAACAGCATCGCGAATTTGTGTTGCTTGAGGCATCAGTGCTTTTGCCTTAGGCTCTGTCACGAAGGTCACTTTATCGTTCATGCGCTCTACGATCATTGGTAGGAATTGCGCTGCAATTTTTTCATGCACGAGCAGCGTATCTAATGAGTTACACGCAGATGGACGTTGAACTTTAGAGTTCTCAACCACATTCAGGGATTTCTCTAGATCAGCGGATTCGTCGACAAAGATATGGCTGATACCAAAGCCACCAATAATCACCGGAATCGTGCTGTTTTCTTTACACATTTTGTGTAGGCCAGCACCACCGCGTGGAATGATCATGTCGACGTAATCGTCCAACTTAAGCAATTGAGAAACAAGCTCACGATCTGTTTTTTCAATGTACTGCACAGAAGCGGCTGGAAGGTTCGCCTTTGCGAGCGCAGACTGAATAACCTTCACTAATTCCATATTCGAGAAAAAGGTCTCTTTGCCACCACGTAAAATGCTTGCGTTGCCGGTTTTCAAGCACAACGCTGCGATATCAATGGTTACGTTTGGACGCGCTTCATAAATTACGCCCACGACACCAAGCGGCACGCGACGACGAGACAGTGACATCCCATTTTCCAGTACCTTACTGTCTATTTCGCTGCCTACAGGATCGTTCAAGCTAATGACGTTGCGAACATCATTCGCAATTGCAGTCAATCGTTCTTCATTAAGCAAAAGGCGATCGAGCAGCGCATCGGTTAAACCCGCTTCACGGCCAAGTTCGATGTCTTTAGCGTTTGCCGCCAAAATAGCAGCAGAGTTTGCTTCTAGCTCATCAGCAATGATGGCTAATGCTTGGTTTTTTTGCGCAGTTGACGCTGTCGCTAATTCGAAAGCTGCATCTTTAGCAGCTTTACCCATATTCGTTAAATCCACTTTGCTTCCCTCTAATTCTATTCCTGAATGACGACCAAATCATCGCGGTGAATCACCTCAGAGCCATAATCATGACCCAAAATAGAGATGATATCTTTACTGTGCTTACCCGTAATTTTAGTTAGGTCATCACTTGAGTAGGCGCTGATGCCACGAGCCACCAACTTACCGTGAGCGTTTGTTACACGCGCCACTTCGCCTCGTGCGAAGTCACCACTAACTTTGATGACCCCTTTAGCAAGTAGGCTACTGCCCTTGCCGACCACAGCATTGACTGCACCATCATCAATAATGATGTCGCCCGATGCCGCAGGTCCCGCTAGAATCCAGCGTTTACGGTTCTCTAAGGCTTCAGCGCAAGGTAGGAAGCGCGTGCCCTGAGGTTCAGCACTTAAAGAGTCAAAGATAACATTCGGCGCACTACCAGCAGCAATAATAACCTCTATACCTGCGCGGCGAGCGATGTCTGCGGCTTGCAGCTTCGTTGCCATACCACCAGTACCCAATGTTGTACCGCTTCCACCTGCGATTTTACGCAGCGTATCGTCGATGGTTTTTACTTCCTTGATAAGCTCTGCGTTCGGATCTCTACGAGGGTCAGCAGTAAACAGACCTTTTTGGTCCGTTAAAAGCAAGAGCTTATCTGCACCACATAAAATGCCTACCAAAGCGGAAAGGTTGTCGTTATCGCCAACTTTAATCTCGCTAGTCGCAACGGCATCATTTTCGTTTACGATAGGAACAATATCGTTCGCAACGAGCGCATTAATAGTGTCACGCGCGTTAAGGAATCGCTCACGATCTTCTAAATCGGCACGGGTTAGTAGCATTTGGCCGATCTTGATACCATAAATACCAAACAAAGACTCCCATGTTTGAATCAAGCGACTCTGCCCCACCGCGGCAAGTAACTGCTTACTCGCCATCTCGTTGGGCAATGCGGGGTAACCAAGATGCTCACGGCCTGCTGCAATCGCACCAGACGAAACCATTACGATTGAATGGCCTTGTTTTTTAAGCTCAGCACACTGGCGTGCTAACTCAACCATGTGTGCACGGTCGAGTGCCAGAGTGCCGCCTGTCAGCACACTTGTACCCAGTTTCACAACGACAGTTTGTGGTTGTGAAACAACTGCATTTTGTTGATTCGTTGTCATGATGTCTTCTGAAGTGAAAAACAAATAAAGAGAGGATGTTTTAACAATCAAATAGGGAATTAACAAGAGAAAAGGTGCGTTTTCGCACCTTTTTGTTTGGTATTAAATGAAAACAACCAAATTAAGCGAAATCGAAAGACTCCGTGTGATATTCGACTTCTAATTTGAAGTGTTCTTCTAAAGTATCAACCAGCTTTTGATGGAATGTGCTCTGCGTGAGATACACTTCCTCTACCACTTTTTTGGGAAGGGCTTCAGATACCCATTGCCCTTCTTTGTTGTACTTGCCAATATGATATTTAGCAGTAAAGCCTCCCTTGATGGATTCCAAATCCATCCACCAGCCCCAAAATTCACGCTTCTCAGGCGATTTTTTGTCGTCTACACATACAGATAAACAATCAAAATAATAGCGCCCTTCTTGCGATTGTGGTTCGCGCAGGTAAGGCCCTATCGCCTTCAACTTTGACATCAAGCGAAAGTGAGTCGGGCCCTGAGTCGTCTCTGACATATGAATCTCCGTTTTCATAGTTAAAAGTAAACACCCAAGAATGATTATTATTTTTAATTATCATGAGCTTATTTTTTGCTCAGATATATCACTCTTAACTAATTTAGGAGAATTGTCACCCTAATAATTCATCTTCTAGCCACTTTATGGCTAAATCGAGGGATTGCTCATATCCTTTTGTAATTGTTTTGGAACTGATTTTTTTCGCTCTACCATACTGGCTAAATAGAGCAACAAGTTGATTATCACTGTGTGGCGACACTGGATCGCCCTCAAGACTCAAAGCCAAAATAGGCACTTTGGTTTTTCGACTGCTCAGGAAGCCCTGAACCTTCAATGACCACGCCATCATCTGACCAGCCATGCTATTAATATCAACCGCATTTTTCCCCAAACGGGAAGCCAAAAGATCTAGGTACATCTTCGGCATTTTTTGTAACTTCTGAGGGGAAGTAAAAATATCATGTACGGGTGCGCCTAGAGCGACACAAGCTTTGATCTTTTCTTGCTCGACAAAAGAGAGTCTGATCATGGCATTACCACCAAAACGAAACCCAACTAACCCCACTTTGTGATGATCAACCCAAGGTAGCGAGTAAAGCTCATTCAATACCGCTTGATGTAGGCAACTTGAATTCTCGGTCAAGGGCCAATGAGAGCTATGCCCAACTGAAGGCATGTCCACGGTTAACATCGCAATATCTCGCGGTGCAAGACGATTACGGAACAAACGCCACATGTCGGTTTGTAGAGTATCCAAACCAGCGCTCACCATGACCACAGGCAACTGTTTATCCGTTCTTGGTAAATGGAGGTTCGCGATGATTTTGCGATTTTGGTAAGGCACTTCAATTTGCTTGATGGTGTACTTAGTTTTTTCTGCGCCGTCAGAATACGCTTTGTTTGCCAGAACTTGAGCTTGCGATGCCAAGTTGTCATTTTTTAAATGTGGGTAGCCTGCAATACTAAAACACAAAGAAGCAGTGAAGAGTTCATCCGCTGCCTCTTCTCCTTGCATTTCATTTGCTCGCTTCTGATGATCCATACCAAGCTTGATCCACTCAAATGTCCAGTTACCACCGTGATAACCCATTACAGTGTCTAACCAATCATCATTGGTTCGCGAGTGAGAAGATGAAGCAATTTTGGACAGTACGCCTTCCATTTCGATCGGAGACAATCCTTGCCAAGCCCATTGCAAGCGACGCAAATGACGATACCAAGCACGATCACCCTGCGCTTCTCGTTCATCAAGTATTTTTTTACTGGTCGGCATGTACTGGGTAAGCGCGGAGGTTTCTTTTGCTTGCTTATGTTTCACGAACAAAGTTTCGGAAAGATTTTTACTGACGTCTTCAGACATAGGAAGAACCCTAGGCTATTAGCATGATTTAATATCATAATAAAAAAAATGCCCCTATAAAGGGGCATTTCTCAATATTCTTTAACCGCGCTTATTTTTGCTTGCGGTTTACTGGCTCAGCATACTGGATTGACATATCCCAAGGCTGCTCAATCCAAGTGTCTTGAGCAATATCTACAACGTAATCATCCAGCAGCTCTTTGCCTGATGGTTTCGCACACACAGCGATCATTTTCGCTTTTGGATACATCTCACGTAGTTTGCGCGCTGTATCACCACTGTCTACTAGGTCTTCAACGATTAGGTAACCTTCGCCATCACCTTCAGGTGCTTTTAGTACCGTCATATCGCGCTGATGATCATGGTCGTAGCTTGAAATACAGATTGTATCAACGTAACGAATACCCAGTTCACGAGCCAAAATAGCGCCAGGAACCAAACCGCCGCGGCTTACCGCCCAAATTCCTTTCCATTGCTCAGCTGGCATTTGTTTTTCAGCCAGTTCACGGCAGTAAGTCTGCATTGCATCCCAAGTGATAATGAATTTTTTACTCATTGTAATAACCTAATAATTTGAAAATATGCATCCTCAAAATCTAGCGAAGTCACTCAAAAGCGGAATGCTCACTAACTTCTCCAAAATGTTTGGAGACGAGGATGTCAAGCTGCGCAAACGATTATTCTACCGAAACACACCGCTAATACCAACGGTGATATCAAAATTCTCTGCCTATTCCGCAGAAAAACCGTCTTCTGTGAACAACGTAAAAAAGAAAAAGCCAGCGTGAATAAATCCACACTGGCTTTTTGCTCGAGAAATTAACCGACGAGGTATTTAACGATGAAGATGGCTGACATCACCCATACACTCATCGACACTTCACGGCCCTTGCCGCTGAATAATTTGATCGCCGCGTATGCGATAAAGCCTAACGTGATACCTTCTGCAATCGAGAATGTTAGCGGCATAACTAAACAAGTCACAACAACTGGGGACGCTTCAGTTAGGTCACGCCAATCAATGCTTACTAGCCCAGACAGCATCAAGATCGCCACATAGAATAGCGCACCTGACGTTGCATAAGCAGGGATCATACCCGCAAGTGGTGAGAACAATAGAGCAAGTAGGAAGAGTACACCAACAACCACGGCTGTTAGACCAGTACGCCCACCCGCAGCCACACCAGAAACGCTTTCAATATAAGATGTCGTGTTAGAGGTACCAAGTAATGCACCTACTGACGTTGCTGTTGAGTCTGCAAGTAACGCTTTGTTTAAACGAGGGATGTTGCCATTCTCATCAGTTAGACCTGCTTTTTGAGAAACGCCAACGAGCGTACCTGCGGTGTCAAATAAATCGACAAATAGGAAAGCAAATACGACGGAAATCATGCCTACTTCAAACAAACCAGAGAAATCCAGTTGCATGAAAGTTGGCGCAATGCTTGGTGGCGTTGACATAATACCGCCCCACTGCACATCACCAAATAGAAGACCGAGCGCTGTAACGCCAAGAATGGCGATCATCACCGCACCTTTCACACCACGGTGAACCAGTGCAATCGTAAGAAAGAAGCCAATCGCGGCCAATACAGATGGCAATGATGTGATCTCTCCCATAGAAACTAATGTCGCTGGGTTATCAACGACGATACCTGCATTTTTTAATGCGATAAACGCTAAGAAAAGACCAATACCAGCTGAAATACCTGTTCGTAGAGAATGCGGGATCGAGTTAATAATCCACTCACGGATCTTAAATACGCTTAAAAGAATGAACAGAAGGCCAGAAACAAATACAGCCGCTAACGCAACTTGCCACGTATAACCCATTCCCAATACAACAGAGTAAGTGAAAAATGCGTTCAGGCCCATTCCTGGTGCCTGTGCGATTGGGTAATTCGCAACAAATCCCATAATAAAACAGCCGATTGCGGCAGCAAGACAAGTCGCGACAAAAATGGCACCACGGTCCATACCGGTATCCGACAGGATCGCTGGGTTTACAAAAATAATGTAAGCCATAGTTAGGAAGGTCGTAACACCTGCAATGATCTCAGTACGCACATTTGTGCCATTTTCACTGAGTTTAAAAAGCCTCTCGAGCATGATCGAATCCTGTAAAGGTAAAAAAGTAAACGGTTGCGTAATCGATTGGCAGGAATTATAAAGTTATCAAATAGCAAATTCTAGATAGAATCTTCACTCTAATGCGTTTTTTTTCTTTGGATATGAAACACATTCTCTAACCTATCAAAGTAGGCAAAGGAATATATTCTTACAAAACAATAGGTAACCTAGATAACACAGTTCCCTAAAAGAGAATAAAAACTGAGCAATGTACTAAACTTTCAGATGAAAAAGACCCATTTTTAACATGGTATCTAACAGATTTGATGGAAAAGTCGATAAAACCGAAGAATGGGGAATAGAAGAAGGCTTTGATCGCAATAAGTGAGTCAGGAAGAGAAAATAGAGATAAAAAAACGCCACCCAATTTGGGTGGCGGTGAATCATGTCAGCACTATCACTGAAAAAAAATTCCAATTTATAGGGGTGAACAAACTGTTCGAGTCACATGCGTTGACTTCACTTAGTAGCCAAAGCTTGTTGGGTATACAAAGTTACCGGTGTAAACAGACTTGCTATTCCAGAACATTGTACTTGGTAAACCTTTCATAACTATCACCTTTTAAATCAATTAAACATTCGTTGATTTCTCGGTTCCTTGGAGGCGATAAAACGGACTCATCCTTTGAGCATTTCATTCTTCTCTCAGAAGCTGGTTACAAATATACCACCAAGAAATTTAATTACAAGCATTTTAGTGATTGGAATCACAAAAAATACATAAATTGACCTTTATCAAAGTTTATATGTAATTAAATTACAATTTTATGAATTAAAAAATAAAGCCACTTTCAGAATGTATGATAGAGAACACATAGTGCTTGTTATTGTATTCACAAACTGTGACAGTTCTGAGAGAAATCCTTGTGATCGCGACTACTCGTACTCCTTATCTGGTGGTATGCTAACGGCAATTTGAAGGCCAAATCGTCTAGCATTTAATGCTACCTTGACAACATTTTTACGGTATATATTTGGCAAAGCACATCAAAAGGAGTCCTCCGTGTCTGAGTTCCATTCTGAGATCAGTACCTTATCACCTGCTCCACTTTGGCAGTTTTTCGATAAGATTTGTTCTATCCCTCATCCATCGAAACATGAAGAAGCATTAGCACAGTACATTATCAACTGGGCAACAGAGCAAGGCTTTGACGTTCGCCGTGATCCAACCGGTAACGTGTTCATCAAAAAGCCCGCGACACCAGGAATGGAAAATAAGAAGGCTGTTGTACTTCAAGCACACATCGACATGGTGCCGCAGAAAAACGAAGACACTGAACACGACTTCACCAAAGATCCAATCCAACCTTACATCGATGGCGAATGGGTAACTGCGAAAGGCACGACGCTTGGTGCAGATAACGGTATTGGTATGGCTTCTTGCCTTGCTGTATTGGCATCTAAAGATATTAAGCACGGTCCACTCGAAGTTCTGCTGACGATTGATGAAGAAGCAGGCATGACTGGCGCATTTGGCCTTGAAGCTGGTTGGTTAGAGGGTGAGATTCTTCTAAATACAGACTCTGAGCAAGAAGGCGAAGTCTACATGGGTTGTGCAGGTGGCGTTGATGGCACCATGACTTTCGATATTTCTCGAGAATCAACGCCTGCAGGTTTTGTAACACGCCAACTGACGCTGAAAGGCCTAAAAGGTGGTCACTCAGGTTGTGACATTCACACAGGTCGCGGTAATGCCAACAAATTACTTGGTCGTTTCCTTGCCGGTCATGCTCAAGAGCTTGATTTACGTTTAGTCGAATTCCGTGGCGGTAGCTTACGTAATGCAATCCCTCGCGAAGCGTTTGTTACTGTCGCGCTTCCTGTCGAAAACCAAGACAAGCTTGCTGAGCTGTTCAACCACTACACTGAGCTGCTTAAAACTGAATTGGGTAAAATCGAAACAGGTATCGTAACCTTTAATGAAGTGATCACGACTGACGCGCAAGTATTTTCAATCGCCGATCAGCAACGATTCATTGCGGCACTTAACGCTTGTCCAAACGGCGTAATCCGTATGAGTGATGAGGTGGAAGGCGTTGTTGAAACTTCTCTAAACGTTGGTGTGATCAGCACAGAAGAAAATAAAGTCACCGTGCTTTGCTTGATTCGTTCTCTCATTGACTCTGGCCGTAGCCAAGTGGAAAGCATGCTGCGCTCGATTACTGAGCTAGCAGGCGCACAAATTCAGTTCTCAGGCGCTTACCCTGGCTGGAAGCCAGATGCAGATTCCGAGATCATGGCAATTTTCCGTGATATGTATGAAGGCATTTACGGTCATAAGCCGAACATCATGGTCATCCATGCTGGTCTTGAGTGTGGCCTATTTAAAGAACCATACCCACACATGGATATGGTTTCTTTCGGTCCAACAATAAAATTCCCTCACTCTCCAGATGAGAAAGTGAAGATTGATACTGTTCAGTTGTACTGGGAACAGATGGTCGCGCTTTTAGAAGCGATTCCAGAGAAAGCATAATTCAATCACGAAAAATGACAAAGGGTGCCATACGGCACCCTTTTTTTGGTTTAGTTGAACCCAACTACACACGGTTTTGCGCGTAAGCGGCTAATTCATCCATTGAGGTTTGTGCAGCAACTTCACCATCAATGTAGTAAGTAACAAACTCACCATCGCGTACACCCATGAGTGTCGCCTTTTCACCGTTACTGTAAGTAATATCCATTTGAACAGTGTTCTCATCGATTTGCTGCATTCGCCCCTGATCAATGACACGGTTATCCGCTAATGGTGCGATTGGTGCCGTCGTTAACGACTTATCTAACTGGTGATTGACATCAATGTAAGTATCTACCTTTGTATCGAAGATATGTGGCTTACCATTTAACGGGTTCTTACCCGTCCAAAATTCTAGAGAGTTAAACACGATATAATCCGCTGCGATCGCGACACCATAAACAGGCGCTAAAAGCATATTTAGGCCACCTCGAGCGTAACGGTTGTCAACAGCTTTCAAGTTAAACCCCATGACATAACCTGTCACGGCATTACTACCTACGCAACCTGAAAGTGAAACTGCTACCGCAGTCAATGCACCAATTTTAGCAATTGCCTTTTTCATCAAAACCTCTAGTTAGAAAGTGTGAAACCTCAAATTCGGCGCGGATATTATCGGATAAAAAGTAGGGTTAAAAGTCCGTTTTTTTGTCCTCCATGAACAGTATTATTTTTAATACAGTCACATTTTTTAAGGCTATTATTGCGCTCTCTTCTCTATGGCTTGTTATGTATTAAACTGATAGAAAAGATCATATTGAAAACAAAAACTTCACACATACCAAAATTTCACGCATGACGATTAAAGTAATTTGTCGTGTCCTTAATGAGAATGATTAGTGCGATTTTGCAGCAATTGTTACATTGCTGATGACGCATTTGACAGAGATGGTTTATGGCCAGAAGTAAAAAAAGCAAAGTATTTGAGCTCTTAGGACATCAAATACAACCAGGACAACGATTAGAGATCGAATTTGAAGCAGCGAAGCTATATACACATTCGCCTTTATCTATTCCTGTGGAAATCATCCATGGGAAACAAGAAGGACCAGTGTTAATGGTGAATGCCGCTATCCATGGTGATGAGCTTAATGGCGTAGAAATCGTTCGTCAGATCATTAACCAACTGGATCCACAAAAACTGAAAGGCACTGTCATTGCAGTACCTATCGTTAACGTTTTTGGTTTCATCCATAAATCTCGTTACTTGCCCGACCGACGAGATCTCAACCGTTGCTTTCCTGGCAGTGAAAAAGGCGCACTTGCATCTCGTATGGCACACGGGTTCTTTAACAACATTGCCAAGCGTTGTGACTACATTTTGGATCTACACACAGGGGCCATTCATCGCACGAACTTGCCACAGATCCGCGCAAACTTAAGCAACTCAGAAACTCTGCGTATTGCTCAAGCATTTGCAACGCCAGTGATTGTTGATTCAGCATTGCGTGATGGCTCTTTACGCAGTGAAGCAGAAAAATGCGATATTCCAGTGCTCACCTACGAAGCTGGCGAAGCATTGCGTTTTGATCCACTTTCGATCAGCGCTGGTGTACTCGGGGTTCGGCGCGTAATGCAAGCCATTGGTATGTTGCGTGCGAGCAGGAAAAAGCTGCCTGAGCCTATCATAGCGAAGTCCACCAGCTGGGTTCGCGCGTCAGGTAACGGCATTTTGCGTACTGTCGTTAATCTGGGAGACAAAGTAGAACAGGGGGAAACGCTCGCTTATATTAGCTCTCCTCTTGGTCATGACGAGATAGAACTAAAAGCCCCGAAGCGTGGTTTGGTTATCGGTCAACAAACATTACCATTGGTGAACGAAGGCGATGCAATTTTCCACCTTGCCTATTTTAACCAAGGTGATAATGCTTTAGAGCAAGCAGTCGAAAGCTATATTGAAGGCCTCACTGAATTCGATGCCGAGCCGCTGACCACCGGACAGATACCGTTAGAAACTCAGTAATTCCTACCAAGTAGGCGCCTGATTAGCTCAAAAGGAGCAACAGTGCTCGCACTATCTTGTTTAAAGCCAATAAGCTCAGCGTCCATGATGCTGGGCTTTTTGTTTTATGTACGCTAACGATACTTATCGTAGTTTCCACGAATGGATAAAAAACTTTACAATCCGTCGCAAAAACACATTTGATAATTAATCTCATTATCATTTATTAATCGTAATAATGTTCTTATAATCCGAGCTTCATAAAAACACTATAAATCATCAATATGAAACGATTAAAAAGTCATCCACTCAAAGTAAATCTCATTTCACTGGCTTTGCTCTTCCCTCTTTATTCATATGCCGAGACAGCGCCAAATGAAGAGCTTGAAGTCATAGGCGTTCGTTATGCCAAACCTATTACCATTGCTGAGCCTGCGCAAACCACCATTAATTGGTCAGAGATTGAAGAGCAACAGTACTCTAATTTTGCCTCAATGATCGATGCCGTTCCCGGTGCATCAATAGATGGTGGCGGTCGTTCTGGTGGCGAACGTATTAACATTCGTGGTTTTGATGATCCAAGCGATATCGCCGTGTTTGTCGATGGCGCTCCAATTGGCTTTCAACAATACCGCTACGGTACCTTCTTTTTTGATCCGTTCTTAATTGGCGAAGCAGAAATTATCAAGGGCGCGCACGACTATCGAGCACTCAACGGGAAGTTTGGTGGCTCCATTCGCATTAAAACCAAAAGTGTCGATGATCTCCTGTACGGCGAAAGAAACTTTGGTGCTCGCATCTCAAGTGCATACAACACCAACGGCGATGAGAACGCCTACACGCTAACACTCTATGGTAAAAACGATACTGGTTTTTATTTTCTAGCGAATGGCTCGGTAAAAGATTCTGATGACATTAAAGTCGGAGGTGGTGAAACGCTGGATTACTCAGGTTATGAGCAAGAAAACATGCTCGTAAAGGTCGGTTATGAAAACAACGATCACGAGTTTGAAATTAGCCACACTCGCTACAAAGATGAAGGTCGTAAACCTTGGGCTAACCGCCGCGGAAAAATGCCTAACATCACCGAATACAATATCAAGAAATACGGCTCATTAGAAAAAGCCCAATACGCTTACACCGTCGATAACAAATACACGGACAACACCACGACCATCTCTTACCACTACATGCCGACTAACCCGTATATTGATTTCAATATCAAAATGGCACGTTCCGAAAACGATCGTCATTGGGTTCGCCCTGACGTAGCATTCGAGAAAATGTTCGTTTCTGTTGGCAGTTACGGTCATGAGTCATGGCTGAGTTACGAGCGTGATTACGTTGATGTGTTTAACCAAGCGCAATTCGGAGATCACACTCTAGTCACTGGGCTTCAATATCAAAAAACCGATAGAGACTCGTTAGTATTCAACGCATCATACGACAGTAATGAAGCGAAAAACTACGGTTGGTACACCCCTTACTACGAACCATCTGGCACGCAGTCAATTTATGCCGCTTACATTGCTGATCACTATCAAGCAACAGACCGCCTAACAATCACACCTTCTCTGCGTTACGAATACATCAAGAGTGAAGGAAAAGGGAACGCTGCGCCGGATTATAATGATCCAGCTGCCGGACATAACTACGGTGAAACGACGCATAAAGGCTTTAGCCCACGTTTGGATATCGACTTTGATGCGAGCAATAATACGCGTTTAAACGCCTCCTACGCCTACGCTTTAAAAGCACCAACCGTTGATAACATCTACTCAGTGCAATATGCGCGAGCTACCGCTACGGCTACTGCTTTGAATCTGGACGTGTCTCGTATCCATGCTTATCAAGCAAGCGTTATCAACTTAACGGAAGGGCTGGTGAACGCTCGCGATAACCTCGCAACAGAGTTAACTATGTTCTATAACGATGTTAGCGACACAGTTGATATACGAACGGGCGAAAACCTCGACAAAAATACTATTGAGTTACAAAGCTGGAATACAAACCTAGATGGCTTTAAAAACTATGGCTTTGAGCTAATTTCACAATACCGGATTGAAGATTTCTACAGTAATTTCTCAGCAAGTTACATTCGCGGCAAAAACAAAGGTAGCCTATCTGACTCTACAGGTTCAGATGATGATCATCCTGATGTACCGCCATTAAACATTAATCTGGGTTTAGGTTACGAATGGATTCCTGGTTTACGTACGGGCTGGGAAGTCCGTTGGTATGATGCGCAAACCAAAACCAAGGCAAGCGGTAACAATTTAAAAGTGAAATCGCCAAGTGAGCAATACACGCTACAAAACGCTTACGTGGTTTGGGAAATACAACAAGTCGAAGGCTTGAGCGTTGGCGCGGTTGTGAAAAACTTAACCGATCGTTACTACGAAGCATACCTATCTAATGGCGTGCCTTCGCCTGGTCGCGAAGTCAAACTGCACCTCACTTATCAATACTAACCATACCTAAAAGATGCAGGGCAGACATTAACTGCCCTGTTATATCGTATCCAATGGCCATAATTGCACGCCGTTTTATTTATCAATATTATCATTTCCTTTTGCTTGCAGACACATTATGAACAATCTAAAAACACGGCTTCTTCTGATTTGCTTCTTCCCTGTAGGTAGCCTAGCGCAAGCTTCTGAGAACATTGCAGACTACATACAAGAACAAAGCAAGCACCAAGTTTCAGAAGATTTTTACGCACAGCCAACAGCAAATAACCTGAATCTAGATGCAAAAACTAACTCTTTAACTTGGCACGAAGATGGTAAGCCGGATCACTGTCGTTACGCCAAGCAGCCCAAAGACGTCGCAACACATTTCGACTACGGTGAAGCAAACGATCTATCTGACGGCTTACAACACTTTGATTTACCGGAAAGACATTCTGCAAAGGTCAAATCGACACATCGCACTTATGCTAATAACCCTCACCTTCTTCCTGGCAATAAACAATTTGCAGCCCCTGAAGACGGCACGTTTAGCCTGTCCGTATCATCGGATTGTTTTTAGCCGATATAAATAAAAAATGCCCTGAGACAAAACTCAGGGCATTTTCACTATTTGTTTGATGGGTAACGTCACCATCTCACCGATTTAAACTTATTCTTCGTCAGTGTCTACTTCGGTTTCACGTGCTTTGCGGGCTTCTTCTTTACGAACTTTTGCCGCTAGTTGTTCTGCTTCACGCTCTTGACGTTGCGCTGCTTTACGCTCGTTACGAACCACTTGGTTTTGGATAAATCCAGCCAGTTCTTGTTTAGCCCAAGCTTGTGCTTTCTCTTCGCTGTCAAAGCCTGTTTCACGCTTTGATACTACAGTCTTACGAGATGTCACTTGGCGAGTGATTTCTGCGCTCCAGCCGTTACGTTTTTCAGTGACGCGGATAGCAAATTTTGGATTCTTAGACATTTCTTTCATTTCCTAAGGGATTTAGGGATCAATCAGGGATTCGGTCAACTTGATAACTCCATCTAAGCTGAGCTGTTTAACACCATCCCTTGGTAAGCGCGGTATTAGAGCATAAAAGTAATCTAAACGCTGCAAGTTTTTTACGCTAGATAATAGATGACAAAGAAGAGGCAGAACAAAGCAACGTTTCGCCAAGTCACTAGAAAGAGCGACGAAGAAAAAAGAGTGATAAGAAAAAAGAAAGCGCTGGTCTCTCAACCAACGCTTTACTTAAGCTACATTAACCTTTGGTTAATTAACCGATATTCTTACGGGCATTTTGGAACATACGCATCCAAGCGCCATTTTCACCCCAACCTTCCGGAGCCCAAGAATTTGCAACTGTGCGGAATACGCGCTCTGGGTGAGGCATCATGATAGTTACGCGACCGTCTGCTGTTGTTAAACCGGTAATCGCGTTTGGCGAACCATTCGGGTTGTTCGGGTATTGTTGTGTTGGGTTACCGAGGTTATCCACGTAACGAACCGCAACCGTACCTGATGCCTCAATCGCTGCTAGGTGCTCTGCATCACGTACTTCTACACACCCTTCACCGTGGGAAACCGCGATTGGCATGCGCGAACCAGCCATTCCGTCGAAGAATACAGAGTCAGATTTCTGAACTTCAACTAGACTAAAGCGCGCTTCAAAACGCTCAGATTCGTTGCGCACAAAACGTGGCCACAAGTCTGCACCTGGGATCAGCTCTTTCAGGTTTGATAGCATCTGACAACCGTTACATACACCTAAAGAGAACGTCTCTTCACGGTTGAAGAAGGCTTGGAACTGTTCACGAGCTTGTGCGTTAAACAGGATAGACTTAGCCCAACCTTCACCCGCACCTAGTACGTCGCCGTAAGAAAAGCCACCACAAGCTACTAGGCCATGGTATTCATCCAGTACCGCTTGGCCCGTTAGGATATCGCTCATATGGATGTCGGTTGCTTCAAAACCAGCTCGGTCAAACGCTGCTGCCATTTCGACGTGGGAGTTAACGCCCTGCTCACGTAGGATTGCCATCTTAGGTTTAGCACCTTTCGCAATGTACGGTGCTGCAACGTCTTCATTTACGTCGAAGCTGAGCTTAACGTTTAGACCAGGGTCAGAGTTGTCTTTCTTAGCTTCGTGCTCTTGGTCTGCACACGCTGGGTTATCACGTAGACCTTGCATCTTATGCGTTGTTTCAGCCCAGATAACGCGTAGTTCGGTACGTGAACGTTCAAGCACAACTGCATCACCAGAATTGATAACAAAGTCGTCTGAAGCTTCAACAGAACCAATCACATGTGAGCATGCCTCTAAGCCGTTTGCCGCCAGAGTAGATAGAACTGAATCTAAATCATCATTCTTAACTTGAACAACCGCACCTAACTCTTCGTTAAATAGAACGGCTAGCGCATCATCACCCAGCTCTGCGATGTTCGCTTTTACGCCACAGTGACCCGCGAACGCCATCTCAGCCAGTGTAACAAACAGACCGCCGTCGCCTTTATCGTGGTAGGCCACTAACTTGTCATCACGTACTAACGCTTGCATTGCATCAAAGAAGCCTTTTAGCTGCTCTGCATTATCTACGTCAGCAGGTTTGTCACCCAGCTGTTTGTATACTTGTGCCAATGCTGTCGCACCTAAGCGGTTTTTTCCGTTACCCAAGTCAACAAGAACTAGAGAAGTATTTCCTTTGTCAGTGCGTAGTTGTGGAGTCACGGTCTTACGTACGTCTTCCACACGACCAAATGCCGTGATAACTAGCGACAGTGGAGAAGTAACTTCTTTGCTCTCGCCGTTTTCTTCCCACTTGGTTTTCATCGACATGGAGTCTTTACCAACTGGGATAGTCAAACCTAACGCAGGACACAATTCTTCACCAACCGCTTTCACTGCTTCGTAAAGACCCGCATCTTCACCTGGGTGACCCGCTGGAGACATCCAGTTCGCAGACAGTTTAATATGTTTAATATCACCGATGTCTGTTGCCGCAATGTTCGTTAGTGACTCACCAACGGCTAGGCGAGCCGATGCACCAAAGTCTAGTAATGCAACTGGCGTGCGCTCACCCATCGACATTGCTTCGCCATGGTAAGTGTCGTAGCTTGCCGCTGTTACTGCGCAGTTTGCTACTGGTACCTGCCAAGGGCCAACCATTTGATCACGAGCAACCAGGCCCGTTACTGTTCGGTCACCGATAGTAATTAGGAATGTTTTTTCTGCAACAGCAGGAAGACGAAGTACGCGATCCACCGCTTCATTAAGCTCAATACCATCACGAACAATTGCAGGGCTTTCCACTTTTAGTGTGGTTGCGTCGCGGTGCATCTTCGGTGGCTTACCAAGCAGGATATCCATTGGCATATCGATCGGCGTATTGTCGAAGTGAGAATCTTCTAGCGTTAGATGACGCTCTTCTGTCGCCACACCCACCACTGCATACGGTGCGCGTTCACGCTTACAGATTGCGTCGAATGCTTCCATGTTTTCTGGCGCTACCGCTAGAACGTAACGTTCCTGTGATTCGTTACACCAAATTTCCAGTGGGCTCATGCCCGGCTCATCGTTTGGTACATCGCGTAATTGGAACTTACCGCCACGCTCACCGTCGTCGACGAGTTCAGGCAATGCGTTAGAGATACCGCCTGCACCCACATCGTGGATAAATGCGATTGGGTTGTCGTCGCCTAACTGCCAACAACGGTCGATCACTTCCTGACAGCGACGTTCCATCTCTGGGTTTTCACGCTGTACTGAAGCGAAGTCCAGATCTTCTGCTGACTGACCAGATGCCATGGAAGATGCCGCACCACCACCAAGACCGATGTTCATTGCCGGACCACCAAGTACGATTAGGCTCGCACCCACTGGAATCTCTTTCTTCTGCACGTGTTCATCGCGGATGTTACCCATACCACCAGCAATCATGATTGGTTTGTGGTAACCACGAATTTCTTCACCCGCATGAGAAGTGACTTTTTCTTCGTAAGTACGGAAGTAACCCAATAGATTTGGACGACCAAATTCGTTGTTGAATGCCGCGCCTCCTAGAGGACCTTCAAGCATGATGTCTAACGCATTTACAATACGACCCGGCTTGCCGAAGTCGGTTTCCCATGGCTGTTCAAAACCAGGAATACGTAAGTTAGAGGTTGTAAAACCAACCAGACCCGCTTTTGGCTTACCGCCGATACCCGTCGCGCCTTCGTCACGGATTTCACCGCCTGAGCCAGTCGATGCGCCCGGCCATGGAGAGATTGCCGTTGGGTGGTTGTGCGTTTCTACCTTCATCAAGATGTGCGTATCTTCATGGTGGTACGTGTATTGACGAGATTTAGGGTCAGGGAAAAAACGCCCCGCTTTAGAACCTGTCATAACGGCTGCGTTGTCTTTGTATGCAGACAGCACATAGTCAGGTGTCGTTTCAAAAGTGTTTTTGATCATTTTGAACAAAGACTTAGGTTGATCTACCCCGTCGATAGTCCAATCTGCGTTAAAAATTTTGTGGCGACAATGCTCTGAGTTCGCCTGAGCAAACATCATCAATTCAATGTCGTTTGGGTTACGCCCAAGCTTGGTAAAGTTCTCGACCAAGTAATCAATTTCATCTTCTGCGAGTGCCAAGCCAAGGGAAACGTTTGCCTCTTCAAGCGCAAGACGACCGCCAGCTAAGATATCAACATGTGCGACAGGCTTAGGCTCTGCAACAGTAAATAATGCTGATGCGGCTTCAAATTCTGTGAATACTGTTTCCATCATGCGGTCGTGAATTAACGCTTTAACAGCGTCAGCTTGAGCTTCTGAGAGAACAACTGAAGATTCGACATAATAAGCCGTACCACGCTCTAGACGTTTCACTTTATCCAGACCACAGTTAACAGCGATATCGGTAGATTTAGAAGACCAAGGCGAGATAGTGCCTGGACGAGGCGTAACAAGAAGTAGAAGACCTTCTGGCTCATGCTCTTCGATGGTTGGGCCGTAAGTTAGTAACTTTTCAAGTTTTTCTAACTCTTGGTCATCAAGGTCTGACTTTAGATCGGCAAAGTGCATAAACTCGGCATAAATGCCAGTTACAGGCAGATCTTGTTCACGACAAAGTTCCAGTAGTTTATTAACACGAAACTCAGAAAGAGCTGGGGAGCCACGCAAAATTCTCATGTGCTTAGGTCTCTTATGCAATTGATTAAGGTGATATTGGAATAAATTCAGACACTTAAAATAAGCCCTGTCGAACCTATGCCGATTCCACCTCGTCATTGCGAGCGCATTATATAGTAATTGTTTTTGTGATGTAACACCAAAAGCAACCGTTTGCGTCATTTTTTTTGTCAAATTTGAATTACAACTAAAATGTCGATAAAACACACAATGTCACGTTATAAGTGTGTGATTCACTTTGCCCCATGAGCTCGCTTTGATATAAAGGCAAATAGAAATTTTCCAAGATGTACCTATTAATGCAAATAAGTCACTTCAACCGGCTCAAGCGCAGTGCTCTAATTTTAGTTTCTGTTCTTTTGCTCTCAGCTTGCCAGATTGAGTCGGAGCCCAAAAGTGAATTTGAAAAAATTCAAGAACGTGGTGTGCTTCGTGTTGGCACGCTAAACAATCAGCTTTCCTACTACATAGGTCCCGATGGTCCCGCAGGGTTGGATTACGAATTGGCGCGTCAGTTTGCGGAACAGCTCGGCGTCAAACTCGAGATTAAACCAGCCTTTCGCCAGGCTGAGCTTTTTCCTGCTCTTAAGAAAGGAGATATCGATATCATCGCTACGGGTTTAAATCAAACGTCACAAGCAGTCAAACGATTTAGACCAGGCCCTGCCTATTATTATGTAAGCCAACAAGTGGTATATAAAAAAGGGCAACTTCGACCACGTGATATCGAACAACTCATTGAATACCAAGCCTCGAAAGACGACGAGTCCGACGAAGATACAAATGCAGGCGCTCAAACATTAAAGATCGTTGAACAATCGCAATATGTTCCGACCCTAACAGCGTTAAAGAAGCAGTATCCAGAACTTCAGTTTGAAATTGTTGGTGATGCTGACACGAGAGACTTACTCAAATACGTATCGACGGGTGAGTTACGTTTTACTGTGACTGATTCGGTGGAACTTTCCCTTGCTCAACGCCTTTACCCCGATCTTGCGCTCGCGTTTGAACTTACAGAAGATCAACCAGTATCTTGGTTTACTCGACGCTCTGAAGACGAAAGTTTGTATGCGATGCTGATAGAGTTTTTCGGTAACATCAAACAATCAGGAGAACTGTCCACCCTCGAAGAAAAGTACATTGGTCATATTGAAGCATTTGACTACGTTGATACTCGCGCATTCATTCGAGCTCTGGATGACAAATTGCCTAAATGGGCACCTTTATTCCAAAAATACAGCGAAGAGTTCGACTGGCGCTTAATTTCAGCATTGGCTTATCAAGAGTCACATTGGAAACCAACAGCAAAATCGCCAACGGGTGTTAGGGGGATGATGATGCTTACTCTGCCAACAGCGAAAAGCGTCGGGGTAACAAACCGTTTAGACCCTGAGCAATCTGTTCGTGGTGGTGTCGAGTACTTACGTCGCATTGTAGGTCGCGTGCCTGATAGCATCAACGAGCATGAAAAAATATGGTTTGCGTTAGCTTCATACAATATTGGTTACGGCCACATGATGGACGCACGACGACTCACCAAAGCACAAGGTGGCGATCCGAACGCTTGGGCCGATGTAAAAGATAGGCTGCCTTTACTGCGTCAGAAGCGCTATTACAGCCAAACTCGCTATGGGTACGCCAGAGGCGATGAAGCGCGTAATTACGTAGAAAATATTCGACGTTACTACCAATCCATCATTGGTCATGTCAGCCAACAGCCAGCGATTGATGAGAATAGCGATGACTTGCAAGTGATTCCGCCGCTCAACCCCGACATTTTGATATCGGGCGCAGTAGAGACCGTCGTAGAACAAGTCTCTGGCGCTTCTGACGTCACGGTTGAAGAAGACACCGAACAAGAAAGCATTGAAGAATAAACCCGCGGTAAACTAAAAAATGACGAGCCTATGAAGCTCGTCATTTTTGTTGAGTCCTAACGAAAACTTATCTAGACTCCAATATTCTGAGTGACACCAACCACACTCAACCATTCCTTTGGTTGGTCGCCTTTTCTTCATCGTTAGTAAAACTGATTGCTTTGTAACAGGTTACTTTACAACCACATGGTTTAGCTCACTTGATGAAGCGGCGCTTTCGGCTACACTCTGCCGAAATAACGTCACTCCTATTATTAAGCATCGTATTGAAATTGTTTGCTGGCTCTGTGCAATGCAGAAGTCAAATGAAGAACGTTTAAACCATACAATGTTTAGTGCGATTATCGAGCCTATTGCCAAGCATCGATGAGCCGCGCTTTACTGGTATAAGTCTTGTCTGCAGGAGGTTTTGAATATGAGAAGACGTAGAGTGCAGTCAAAGCGTTTAAATAACACAGTAGCTGCTATCCGACGTAAACGTAAACTGACATGTATGAAAAAGAAAGTAAGTTCACGTAATCGTGTTTTTGTACATTTAGTCAATCACTAGTGCGTCCAAGCAAACATCTACCACGTTGTAGGTGTTTGCTAGCCCTCACTACTCCTACTACCTTGTTCGCTCTCTCCATTTTCTAATGCTTTTTGTGCTTGCTTCTTCGCTTTAATTTCCTTTCGGCGGCGCTTAAAAAACGCTTGTAGCTGAGTACGGCACTCATCTTCTAGCAGCCCCTTTTCAATTAAGGCGTAATGGTAAGCGGCTTGACTTTCAAACAAATTAAGCACTGTTCCTGCTGCTCCAGCTTTTAAATCTGGCGCTCCAAAAACAACCCGCTTAACGCGGCTATGCAATAAGGCTCCGGCACACATTGGGCATGGCTCAAGTGTTACATATAACGTCGTATCCAGAAGGCGGTAATTTTCTAGCTTTTGGCCTGCTTTACGCAGCGTTTGGATCTCAGCATGTGCGGTAGCGTCATTAGTACCAATAGAGCGATTCCACCCCTCAGCGATAATTTCACCATCTTTGACAAGCACTGCGCCAACAGGTACTTCCCCCTCAGCTTCTGCTTGCTCAGCAAGCTCCATCGCTCTGCGCATAAACAATTCATCTTGAGGGGAAAACGGATGGTTAGACAAAGGAGGCTCCAAAGAAACAAAAAACGATTGAAGTCAGGAATTTTATCACCAACTTCGGTTTCACTACAGCAACACATCACGGGACAAAGTCTGCAACTCCAAAAAACTAGTTACAAGACCTATCGATGTTCGTTTTACGAGAACAAAAAAACGCAGATCGAAGACCTGCGCTTTTTGGCTGCCAATTAGCGGCTTTCACACCCTACACGTTTTTACATTGTGTAAGTGTAAGGAGCTTGAATGCCTA
Organism: Vibrio sp. 1562; assembly: GCF_033340155.1. Taxonomy (NCBI): domain Bacteria; kingdom Pseudomonadati; phylum Pseudomonadota; class Gammaproteobacteria; order Vibrionales; family Vibrionaceae; genus Vibrio; species Vibrio sp. 1562. The sequence goes on along the minus strand of NZ_JAWOVY010000014.1, from coordinate 46,300 downwards.
GCGGGATACCTACCATCCAATAAGCAACTAGGAAGATAGACCAACCGATCAGCATTGCGATCGAGAATGGCATCATTAGTGACGCAAGCGTACCGATACCAGCCGACTTCACATAACGCTGACAGTAAACCACAACAAGAGGGAAAAATACCATTAGAGGCGAAATGATGTTCGATACAGAGTCACCCACACGGTAAGCCGCCTGAGACAGCTCAGGCGAGATACCAACCGCCATTAGCATTGGCACTAAGATTGGACCAATTAAAGCCCATTTTGCCGATGCCGAACCAATAAGTAGGTTTACAGACGCGGTTAGAAGGATCATACCGATGATGGTCACTTCACCTGGTAGGTTCATCGCTTTTAAGCCTTCTGCGCCATACAACGCTAGCATCGTACCGATGTTTGACTGAGCAAATGCAGATAAGAACTGAGCACAGAAGAACGACATTACAATGTATGCGCCCATGGTTGACATGGTGTCAGCCATCGCTTTGATAATGTCGTTGCTGGTCTTGAACGTTCCAGACACTTTACCGTAAACGTAACCGGGAATGATAAACAGAATAAAGATCAACGGCACGATAGACTTCATTATCGGTGCTGAGAAGGCCGTAATTTCACCTTCAGGCGAGCGTAGTGCTGATGTTTCTGGAATTAACGCTGCAACAAGTAAAGCAATACCCGCCATCATTGCCCAACCTGCATAACGGAATGCTTTTGATTCCAGTTCAGTAAATGAACCTAGGTTTGGCGCAGTTTCCGCATCGTCATCAATTGGCATTTTTGACAAACGAGGCTCAATGATTTTTTCTGTCACGTACCAACCAATCGCTACAATAATGATGGAAGATAGGCCAGTAAAGAAGATGTTCGCTAATGGGTTAACCACGTATTCAGGATCAAGAACCTGCGCCGCAGTTTGCGTAAAGCCTGCTAGTAGTGGATCGATACCTGAAGGGATAAAGTTTGCAGAGAAGCCACCAGATACACCTGCAAATGCTGCCGCAATACCTGCTAAAGGGTGACGACCTGCCGCATGGAAGATAATACCGCCAAGAGGAATAACCAGAACATAGCCTGCATCTGCCGCAGTATGCGATACAATGGCAACCAAAATAAGCATTGGAGTAAGAAGCTTAGCTGGCGTGAAGTTCAGCATCTTCTTAAGACCCGTCGTAATAAAGCCCGAAGAATCTGCAACACCCACACCTAGCATTGCGACAAGTACGATACCCAGTGGCGCAAAACCAGTAAACGTCGTCACCATGTTAGCAAGGAAACTTGCTAGCGCTTCGCCCGTAAGTAAGTTGGTGATAGTAAGAGCTTCGCCCGTTCGAGGGTTTGGAAGATCGAATGATACATTCGACAAAAGTGCTGACGCCGCCCAAGTAATGATCAATGCCCAGAAGAACAAAATCGCAGGATCAGGAATTTTGTTACCTGTCCTCTCGATAAAGTTTAAAAAGCGCTCCATCCCGCTCGGCTTCGATGATGGTGCCTTATTTACAGCTTGGTTACTCATGGTAACTCCATAGTGAATGATGTTGGTGCCAAGGCCTATTTGAATAATTATAACGACCTACTATCCAACGAGTATTCTAGTAAACACTAATGGGGAAAGCACAAGGTTCTAGATTTTTTTTCATAATTGGAGACATATTTTGCAAAAACACCACTTCAATTAAACATAATAAAAACAGTAGCACATCAACTCAATTAACAGTTCAAAAACTATTTATTAACCGTGACAAATCCGGTATTAAACAGGAATTACACCCGCATTTGTCCCAGCCCATGTATGCAATTGAACTTAGTTTTCGAATTCACTGTATTGTGAGATCATCGTTTTAAGCTGAACGGATTGCGTCTGCCCCATTCTATCTTCCCAACTTGTTGTGATGATGATCGTCTTTAGTGAACCTGATACAGTAGCAGGTGGCACATCCCACTCCACCGTGTACGCTCCAGTGGCGGAAGATCCTGTCACGATAGAGGCAAAACTGGCAGTAGAAATCGTAGAAAGCGCATCCGAAGCACCACGCGTTCGGAACCATTCAAGCTGGTTCTCTGTTAGACGCAGTGCTTCAATACTTTTTATGGCATATTCGGATTCGCGTTCTAGATACACGTTTAGCTTAGTTAAACCTAGAGCCCCAACACCGATAAGCAGAAAAGAAATTAGAACTTCAAGAAGGTTAAAACCTTTTTGTTTAGAGATCATTCCAGGAGCCTCGCTGCCACTTTAGTTTCTCAATGTACTTGCCGCTCTTTCCACCATTGTAGGCAGGTATCAAAGATCCATTTAATTTTATAGTTCTATCTTCTGCATCTAACCCTATCCCGCCATCAAGCTTCAATGAACCATCTAGCAAAAAAGCATATTTATTAAAGTCATTATTAATATCATGCTTGTGAAAAGAAGTAGGGGTTACACCTATATCATTTTTTGAATCAAAAAGATCAATCCATATTTCTTTAACATCCAACACAGTTGGCTTTGAAAGGTATTGGTAAAGAAGTCCATCAAAATAACTCATACTTTGACTGTAGAGAACACCATCATAAATAATAAGCTGAATAGCATTATCTACAGGCTGAGTAGTAGAACCAAAAATATTTCCTGATATTGCGCAACTGCCATCGACCCAAAACCTTCGTTTTCCAGCAGCGTAAGCATTAGCTAACTTAGTATGGCATGACTTAACCCAACCTTTAGGTGTCTTACCGCTAGCAATTACAACGCCAACAGGATCCGCTTTAATCTCGTTTTTGAGTTTTGCTACGTTAACTGCGTTGAAATCCATAGTGAATAAGTCTTTGAAAACCGAAATATTTGCAACATTTTCTTTGATATCTTCATTTTTATTCGAAGTGCTAGTAGTAGCTAGGTAGGTTGGACGTTTGGTTTCTTCAAATAAATTGGATTTGTGCGAATTCTTACAAGTAAAGCTAGGAGCCCCTAAAATCCCAGTAGCATGACTACTGACTGAACTGTCCACCGTCAGAAAGTGCTCATCAGAACCACTTACACTTGCTACATAACTCACGGTTCCACCAGCAATAATAGATGTACACTCACTGTCAGACGACAAACCTTTTGCTTTAGGGACAAAGTGCATTGAGCCAGTAAGCTCTACCGACGCACTCGTTTTTAGTACAGCACCAAGGCCGTTCCCTGTCGAAATTATCACTTTACTTAAATTTGTATTTCCCTCTTTAGATGTAACCAAATATTCATAATCGCTGAGCTTTTTTATCGTAGTAGATACTGTACAGCCTAGTAAAGTAATTGTTCCGGAAGGAGGAAGAACTAACATCTTCTCCTTTATTTGTGCAAAAGCACATTCCAGTCCTCCTTCAGCCTTCCAATGTTCTTGTCGAGCTTTTAGTTCATTCTGAGCCACTTTTAATTGAAAAAATACTCCCTCTGATGATGCGAGAGATGTAATCAAAGCAAACAATAATAGTATGGATGTTACTAACAACGTCGTGTACCCAGAACATCCAAATTTAGATCTCATTGCCAATTCCTTTGCTTAATTGAAAATTCTGCAACTTGATTAATTACGCCATCTACAGTTTGTAAAGCCAAAGTAACATCCGTTACAGCGCTAATATTTGTGCCATTCGTTACGACATCAGAATTTACTGTAAAACTCGTCACTTGAAAAATATCTTCATCAAATAAAGAACGACAAAAATCCACACCATCAAAAGACAGTATTTTGGCTTGGGATACTACGCCATTTTCACAGATTACAAGTTTGCTATCTCGCTTCTCATACTTAATATTTCTATAGTTTTTATTTAGCGGAGAGTCATCTCTAAAATAAACAAAACCAATAGAAGATGCACCACTGATTGTAATTGTTTCCAAGGCTCCGGATAATTTAAGAGACATACCATGACCACCATCATAACCAGCCCTTTGAATATCTTCTTTCATAACAGATAAAGTGATATTAAGACTTTGCAATAAATTTAGCTCTAAGCTTTTTTCTTTTGCTGTTTTTTGTAAACTCAAGAATATAGAGCCCACTACACTAAGAACAATTAACCCAATTAAAGAACTAATCATTAATTCAATTAAAGAGCTACCTATTTGATAGCGTTTGTTAGCACTGACGGTAATCATATAACTTAGTTCCAGAGTTACTACAAATCTTAATCCTCCCAGGAGGGTTTGAGATCTTTGCTTGTAGTTTTATGTTTTGAGCATTGGTTGGGAAAAACTCTATATTTCCTCCTTGGGGCCGTCCACGGACCTCATCGAAGCTTATTTTTTGATTATCGTAACTGTGCTTCAAAGATAATTCAGAGTATGCGGAGCCGGAAAGGTTTAAGATTACTCCCCCTGAGCCGCTAGATGAGTTAGTTAACTGTAGAGACCATGCACCTTGACTGACAACGACGTTTTTAGCCATAGAGAAATGAATATATAACTTTTGATTTCTCATTACCGCCTCGGACTTACTTTGGCTTAGAAAACCAGCTAATTCAGTTGCTAATCGCTGCATTTGCACAGTTTGTGAAACACGGCTAAAGCTTGGAGCTGCAAACGCCAATATAATACTCAGTACAGCAACAGTAATAAGAAGCTCCAACAACGTAAACCCGCGAGGCATTTCCCAAATTCCTATGTAAACGGCAAAAGGGCCGTAATTCATCTTGCACAGATGCTATCACCTGCCCAAAATAGGCGGAAAAGTGAAAAGGAAACTACTCGTGATGATTCGAATTTCTCGTTGTAACGGCTACAAAAAAGGATTGAGAGGGATGACATTGATCGAATTACTGGTAGCTGTAGTGATTGTCGGGATCATTGCTGCAGTCGCATACCCCTCTTACACTAATCATGTAATCAAGTCTCATAGGACGGTTGCCTTGAGCGATCTTAGTCGAATTCAGCTAGAGCTAGAGACATCTTATGATGGTGGGTACGACTGGAGTCATATTCTCTCTGGAGGCACATGCACTCTATGTGACTCAGACACAAATAGATTTTCTTTCGATATTGCGAGCTCTGCAAGTACGGCCTATACCATTACAGCAACAGCAAAATCGGCTCTGGGACAAGACGACGACGAGTGCTTGACTGGTTCTAAAACGATTACTTTAACGTCAACAAATGTCGAAGAACCAAGTGATTGCTGGAATTAGGAAGAACACCGAGATGCAAAAAGGCCTGCATTTTAGCAGGCCTTTGTATTTGTGCTTTTCACTAACGTCTTAGCTGGTTAAATCATCAAAGAACTTTTTCACACCGTTGAAAAAGCCTTCTGATTTAGGCTTGTGCTTTGTCGCCGCTTCACCACCACAAGACTCTTCAAACTCTTTGAGCAGTTCTTTTTGGCGTGAGCTTAGGTTTACTGGTGTTTCAACAACCAACTTAACAATAAGATCACCAACACCGCCACCGCGAACGCCTTTCACACCTTTACCACGCATACGGAACATACGACCTGTTTGCGTTTCTGAAGGCACTTTTAGGCTTACGCGACCATCTAGGGTTGGTACTTCAACTTCACCACCTAGAGCTGCCATCGCAAAGCTTACTGGCACTTCACAGTATAGGTTGTTGCCATCACGCTCGAAGATATGGTGCTCTTTCACGTGCACTTGTACATACAAGTCACCCGCTGGTGCTCCCATTTCTCCCGCTTCACCTTCGCCAGATAGACGAATACGGTCGCCAGTATCAACACCTGCTGGGATCTTAACGTTAAGTGTTTTTGTTTTCTGCTTACGACCTTGACCATGACACTCATTACAAGGGTCTTTAATGATTTTACCTTTGCCGTGACAGGTAGGACAGGTTTGTTGCACTGCGAAGAAGCCCTGGCGCATCTGTACTTGACCATGACCATGACAGGTACCACATGTTTCAGCAGATGAACCTTTCTTCGCGCCACTACCATCACAGGTATCACAGTGTACTAGTGTCGGTACTTCGATCTCTTTCGTTACACCACGAACCGCTTCTTCTAGCGTCAATTCCATGTTGTAACGTAGGTCAGCACCTCGCTGGGCACGGTGGCCACCACCGCCACGACGACCACCACCAAAGATGTCACCGAATACATCGCCAAAGATGTCGCCGAAATCAGCACCGCCGCCGCCAAAGCCGCCGCCACCGAAACCACCGCCGCCTTGTTCAAAAGCTGCATGACCGTATTGGTCGTACGCCGCTTTCTTTTGAGGGTCGGTCAGAACTTCGTACGCTTCTTTTACTTCTTTAAACTTGTCCGCCGCAGAATCATCACCCTGGTTTCGGTCTGGGTGGAATTTCATCGCTAGACGCTTATACGCCTTTTTGATATCGCGCTCTGAGGCATCACGGCTTACGCCTAATACTTCGTAAAAATCACGTTTTGACATGTTCTTCGTCACCAGTTAATTACTACAAACGGCATCGATTCACCGCTTGGTGTTTGTATCGTTCTAGGTAAGTGCACTTGTCTGCAACATACTTAACTAGAAAGACAGCGTTTACAAACAGACGGGCGTAAGAGTTGCCCCAAACGCCCGCACACGAAGTCTTATCGACCCCAGATGGCTATGCAGCCATCTGGTTAAGAAATATTATTTCTTGTCGTCTTTAACTTCTTCGAACTCAGCATCTACAACGTCGTCTTCTTTAGACTGTGCACCTGCGTCAGCACCTTGTGCTTGCTGCGCTTGAGCTTGTTGTTGAGCGATTTCCATCAGCTTTTGAGAAGCAGTCATTAGTGCTTGAACTTTAGCATCGATAGCTTCTTTGTCTTCGCCTTTACGTGCTGTTTCTAGCTCAGAAATTGCTGCTTCAATCTTCTCTTTCTCTTCTGCAGGTAGCGCTTCACCAGCTTCTTCTACTTGCTTACGAGTACCGTGAATCATTTGGTCAGCTTGGTTACGTGCAGTTGCTAGCTCTTCGAACTTCTTGTCCGCTTCTTTGTTAGCTTCTGCTTCTTGAACCATTTTCTCGATGTCTTCATCGCTTAGACCGCCAGAAGCTTGGATAGTGATCTTCTGCTCTTTACCAGTCTGCTTGTCTTTCGCAGATACGTGTAGGATACCGTCCGCATCAAGGTCAAACGTAACCTCGATTTGTGGCATACCACGTGGTGCAGGCTGGATGCCTTCTAGGTTAAATTGGCCTAGAGACTTGTTGTACATCGCTTGCTTACGCTCACCTTGTAGAACGTGGATAGTTACCGCGCTCTGGTTGTCTTCCGCTGTAGAGAAAACTTGGTTCGCTTTAGTTGGGATAGTTGTGTTCTTCTCAACTAACTTAGTCATCACGCCACCCATTGTCTCGATACCTAGAGACAGTGGAGTTACGTCTAGTAGTAGTACGTCTTTAACGTCACCAGCAAGTACACCACCTTGAACTGCAGCACCCATTGCTACTGCTTCGTCAGGGTTTACGTCACGGCGCGCTTCTTTACCAAAGAACTCAGCAACTTTCGCTTGAACCATTGGCATACGAGTCTGACCACCAACTAGGATTACGTCAGTGATGTCGTTTACTGATAGGTCAGCGTCAGCTAGAGCTACTTTTAATGGTTCAAGAGAGCGTTGTACTAGGTCTTCAACTAGAGATTCTAGTTTTGCACGAGTCACTTTAATGTTCATGTGCTTAGGACCAGTTGCATCTGCAGTAACGTAAGGTAGGTTTACGTCTGTTTGAGAAGTAGAAGAAAGCTCGATTTTCGCTTTCTCTGCTGCTTCTTTAACACGCTGCATTGCTAGTGGGTCGTTTTTAAGGTTGATGCCTTGCTCTTTGTTGAACTCATCAACCAAGTAGTTGATTAGACGGTTATCAAAGTCTTCACCACCTAGGTGAGTATCACCGTTAGTTGCTAGAACTTCGAATGTTTTCTCGCCTTCAACTTCATCGATTTCGATGATTGAAATATCGAATGTACCACCACCAAGGTCGTATACCGCGATAGTGCGATCGCCGCCTTTCTTATCAAGACCGTAAGCTAGCGCAGCTGCTGTTGGTTCGTTGATGATACGTTTAACTTCTAGACCTGCGATACGGCCAGCATCTTTTGTCGCTTGACGCTGAGCATCGTTAAAGTAAGCAGGTACTGTGATAACTGCGCCAGTTACTTCCTCACCAAGGAAGTCTTCAGCAGTTTTCTTCATTTTCTTAAGAACTTCAGCAGAAACCTGAGGAGCTGCCATTTTTTGGCCTTTCGCTTCTACCCAAGCATCACCGTTGTCAGCCTTAACGATTTTGTAAGGCATGATTTCGATGTCACGCTGAACTTCTTCGTCTTCAAAACGACGACCGATTAGACGCTTAATTGCAAATAGCGTGTTTTCTGGGTTAGTTACTGCTTGACGTTTCGCTGGTTGACCTACTAGCGTCTCACCGTCAGTGTAAGCAATAACCGATGCAGTAGTACGTTCGCCCTCTGCGTTTTCAATTACACGTGGTTTGTCGCCGTCTAATACAGCAACACATGAGTTAGTAGTACCTAAGTCAATACCAATGATTTTACCCATCTGGCTATCTCCGAATAAATTCTATTTTCGTTTGGTTATAACCCCAATGTGGGGGGAGGAGAATCGGGTTTCAACCCTTGCTCACAAACAAAAATAATCAATGTTTGCTTCTCTATGCCACATAGATAAGGGCGGCAAAATGCTTTTCAAGGGCAGAATTAAAAAAAAGCGTCTTTTTTCGAAATTTATGTGTTTCTTTCTGATTAGTTGGGAACTCGTCACACTGCTGTAGCGCAACAAAACGTCATTTCCCAGATAAATTTATTTATGCCCGACTCTTCCTAAATAAAAAACGAGCTCATAAGAGCTCGCTTCAATATTAGGGTTAAAATAAATTATTCAAGGTATTAGGCGTTCGCTTGAGCAGGCTCAGCATCAACACCCTCTTCTTTACCTATCTCACCTTCTGTTTTTGCAACAATGGTGTTCACTGCCGTGTCGCCGACAACGTTAGATGATGTACAGAACATATCATTAATACGGTCGACCGCTGCAATGATTGCCAAACCTTCAGGTGGTAAGCCTAGCTGGTGAAGCAAAACACCTACCATTACCACGCCGCCCCCAGGAACGCCGCCAGCACCAATAGATAACAGAAGAATAGTTAAGCCAAGTGTGAAGATGTCTGCGGTGTTAATTGGCTGGCCAAAAGCGTTCGCAACAAACATCGTTGCTAGAGCAATATAGATAGACACACCAGACATATTCATCGTTGCGCCCAGTGGTACACCGAAGCCAGCAACCGATTTAGAGACCTGAAGCTTTTCTGTCAGTGTGCGCATCGTTACCGGGATAGTCGCGTTTGAGCTCGCGGTAGATAGAGAGAAAAGAATCTGCTCACGAGTTGCACGTAGGAAAGTCTTTGGAGAAGTTCCTGTCGCAATACTCACTGCCATTGGGTAGAAGAAGAAGATCCAGAACACCAACATCGCAACCACCAAAGCCACGTAACCGGCAACGGACATTAATGTATTGGCGTTTAGCGTTGCACCTAGTTGAATCATTAGTGCGAACACACCATATGGTGCAAGACTCATCACTAATCCAACCAATTTCATCATGATTTCATTTGCCATTTTGAATGTGCGAATAGCTGGGCCACCACGAGAATCCAAAGCTTGAATTGCAAGCCCCGTCAAAATTGCCATAAAGATGATTTGCAGCATGTCGCCGCTAGCAAACGCTTGTACAGGATTGCTAGGAACAATGTTAACAACTAAAGAGAAAATGTCCGGCGTCTCTGTCGTTGTCAGCTGTACAGCCTCAGATACCGTTCCTGCTAGATTAGCGCCCGCTCCTGGCTGGAAGATCAAGCCGACAGTCAAAGCCGCCGTAATCGCAATGATGGTGTTAAGAATGTAAAGGGTAAAAGTTTTTCCACCAAGACGACCAAATGCACTGATGTCTTTCAAGTCAACAATGCCGCATACGATTGAAACGTAAACTAAAGGAACAACAAGCAATTTGATCAGTGAGACGAACATGCCGCCAACACCTTCTGCTGCTCCAAGTAGGTATGTATCAAAAATCGCAATACCGCTAAATAAGTACTGAATTGCTGTCCCCAGCACAAGGCCGGCAAACAAGCCTATAAAAATCTTACTAGAAAGCGATTTATCCATTATAAATCTCCGATATGTTGTGTTTACTATTTACATTTTTGTAGTTATATATGCTTACTTTTAAAGCATTAGTCGCAAATCATACACACCGAAGTTACAAAATAAAGTGATAATTTACATTTTTGTTAACGACATTGTTTTAGAAAAAATGACTATATTTACATTCCTATGCAGAACAAATATTCACACAACGAATGATTACAATCACTTATAGCCCTTTCCGTTAATAAACACGCAGCGAGATGAGAGAAAATCTCCTATAGGAAAATAATTAACCAATAGGAAAAAATATGAAGGGGATCAAATTTTCATTTATCGATATACAACGAAGTTCGATGCAGTCATTTATGTTTAAAACAAAAAAGCGCCCATCAAAAATGATGGGCGCTTTTATATTTAAAAAACAGGCAGTTAAAGTTACTTAGCAACCATTACCATTGCCGGACGAATCACACGGCCGTTTAGTTCGTAACCTTTTTGCATAACAAACATAACAGTGTTTGATTCATGATCAGGGCTCTCCTGAATCGACATCGCTTGATGGAACTCTGGATTGAATGCTTCACCTTCAGGGTTGATTGCTTTCAAGCCAAATTTCGCTACAACGTCTACAAACGTTTTATGTGTTAGTTCAACGCCTTCTAGGAACGGCTTCACAGTTTCATTCTCTGTATCTGCCGCTTGAATTGCACGCTCTAGGTTATCAATAACAGGAAGCAGCTCTTCTGCAAACTTGTTCAACGCAAACTTACGTGCTTTATCGATCTCTTGCTCAGTGCGACGACGCATGTTTTCTACTTCAGCTTTAGAACGCAACACCGCATCTTGTTGCTCTTTTACTTTTGCCTCGCTAGACAATAGTGCCGCTTCTAGTTGAGCAATCTTAGCGTCTGTCTCATCACCAAGCTCTTCAAGCTCAGCTTCAACTTCTTGTGCTTCAGCTTCTACTTTTTCAGCCTCTTCGATGATTTGATCAAGCTCTTCTTCTGTAACTTTGTTTTCTTCGTTGCTCATGATATCTCCAGAATTCAACATAATGCCCTTAAAGCCATGCGCGTTTTTGCGGGCTTTAACCACATAAAAATTCGCATATTTAGGTGACTTGCCATTATTATGGGGATGAAGATTCCTGATTCAAGCCTCTTTAATGCGGAAATGCTATGAAAAATCCATGTAACGTGATCGCGATTATCGGAAAACCAAGAGATCAACAAGCAATTCAAACTCATAAAGAGTTGTACCAATGGTTGACCTCTGAGGGCTATAAAGTATTCATTGACGATCGCCTTGCCGCAATACTGGATGATATCCCACAGAGTCAGTTTGCTAGCTTAGTTGAACTAGGAAAAAATGCCGATCTAGCCATTGTGGTTGGTGGCGATGGCAACATGCTAGGTGCAGCAAGAATTTTATCCCGATTTGATGTACCAGTTATAGGCGTGAACCGTGGAAATCTGGGCTTCTTAACTGACTTGAACCCAGACGACTTCCAAGCGTCTCTGCAAGCGGTACTCGACGGTGAGTATATTGAAGAGGAGCGTTTTCTTTTAGAGGCGGAAGTACACCGCCACGGACAAATAAAGAGTCATAACGCTGCGCTAAACGAAGCCGTACTTCACCCAGGGCAAATTGCCCATATGATTGAATTTGAAGTGTACATAGATGAAAGCTTCGCCTTCTCTTTACGGGCCGACGGTTTGATTGTCTCCACTCCGACTGGCTCGACGGCATATTCACTTTCTGGCGGCGGCCCAATTCTTTCTCCTAGCTTGAATGCCATTTCACTCGTGCCAATGTTCCCGCATACATTGTCGAGTCGACCTTTGGTGGTTGATGGAAAACGTCGAATTAAATTGGTGGTATCACCAGAAAACCGTGGAACACAAGAAGTTAGCTGTGATGGACAAGTCTCACTTCCAGTTACCCCTGGCGACGAAATTCACATCTATCAAAGTCCAAATGTACTAAAGCTCATCCATCCAAAAGACTACAGCTACTATCACGTCTTACGGAATAAGCTTGGCTGGTCTAGTAAATTGTTCTAACACTTGTTACTCAGGGTAATAACTTCAATAAAAAAGCCAGCAGCTCAATTGCTACTGGCTTTTGGCTTTCTTAGACAAGAAATAGACACAAAGTAGTGAGGCGACACGATATTTGTCATCATTAAAGAGAAGCTTATAAATTTTGATCCTGTGGGCAAACTTTACACAAAAGATAGAAAAGCAAATTCAATGATCTATGTCCGGTGATATTCTCACCATGAATAGAGTATTAACTCTATTTCATACAATCAATAAAGGACATATTATGAAGAAAACCATCATTCTGTCTGTTCTCAGTACATTAGCACTTATTGGCTGCCAATCAGAGGAAACGCAAGTCAACAGTGTGTCCAATGCAAAAGCGGAAGATATCACTAAGACGAAACGGGCCCTAGCTCAACAATTGAGTGAGAATTATGCTGCCATTGAACCCATGCTGAGAAGAGATATTACTCCGCAACAGACTAACGTGTCTGTATCAGCATTTGTTAAGCAAAACCCTAACTCAGAGTTCAGCCGCCAGCTTGTACAAGCTGACACTCAAATTCGTAGCTGGAAAGGTATTTCTGAATACTCTGATCAGTTGTTAGAAGTTCGCTTGGCAAATGAAGCCATGATAACAGCATGGCAAAGTGGCGAGGTCGAGCCATTATTTGCATTTGAACCAAGTGGTGATGATGAGAATTGGCAATACATCGAAGCATTTGATGTTTATGGCAACATCCATCAACTCGATGTTTACCAGCTCCCTGAGGTACCTGTACTTGTCGTTGATAACAATAGCTCTGCAGAGCTAAAAGCAGGCTTGCAAGCTATGCAAGCTGAGATGAAAAAACTCGGTCAACCAGCTTTAGTTCAACCATATATTGCTGATGAACAACGCCAAAATACACCGCTATTGTCAAGTAGCGCAGTGGGCGAAGCGGCTCCAATTCAAACCACGCAGTTGAAAAAGATCCGTCTAGCCGATGACAAAGAACCTTGGATCTCTGGCAAGGCAGAAATCTACGCTATCGTAACGGGCGTCAATCCAAGTCGTGATGAACCTACTCTCGATTTGGTGGAGCTTCCATACTTAGACTACGATAACCAAGATTACTATCCAAATCAGATCATTATTCACTGGTCTCGTTACCGCTGGGGTGCGGCAGACATTGTGCTCATGGAGCAAGATGACGGCACAGACTATAAACAATTGGCAAAACTCCTTGTTCAAGTTGCCGAAGAAGTATTGAAAGCGATTCCAGATCCAGAAGTTCAGGCTTACGCGATTATTCCGCAAATCACGAACAAGATCATCGACACTATCCCCGATGGTGTACTCACGAATGATGATGACTTCGTCGACGTTTACTACACTCTAATGCAAGATACTTCATACGTAGATCACCCAGGTGCAGGTGTGAATGCAGTCGTCACACTAGAACCACTAACGATTAACCCAACTCGTCCGTAACCTGTTCAATTTTAATGAGTCGTTGTAATCACATCGGCTCATTTTTCCCACTTCATCACAAAAAAACAGCCTACAAAGAAAATTTTCCCTACCTGACTTTACTGTATAAAGAAACAGTATATACTGTTCTCTTATACAGTATTGTTCAGTTATACAGGTAAATAAAATGCTGGCTCATCTAAGTGTTAATAATTTTGCGATTGTTAAGTCTTTACAACTCGAGCTTTCTAAGGGCATGACCACCATTACAGGTGAAACAGGCGCGGGTAAATCCATTGCTATCGATGCTTTAGGGCTCTGCTTAGGCGGACGAGCCGATGCCGGCATGGTGCGACAAGGTGAAGAGAAAACCGAAGTTAGCGCCGCTTTTTTATTGGACAACAACTTACATGCAACACGTTGGTTAGAAGATAACGATCTGCTAGATGGCAGTGAGTGTATTTTGCGTCGTATTATCACAAAAGAAGGCCGCTCAAGAGCCTTCATTAATGGCAGCCCTGTTCCACTATCACAACTCAAATCTCTAGGGCAGCTACTTATCAATATCCATGGGCAGCACGCTCATCATCAATTGATGAAAAGTGAGCACCAAATGGCCATGCTCGACCAATATGCTGGGCATTTAAACCTACTAAAAAGCACACGAAGTGCTTACCAGCATTGGCGTCAGGCGGATAATAACCTCAAGCAGCTAAAAGAAAATAGCCAGCAAAACCAGGCGCAAAAACAGTTGCTTGAATACCAAATCAAAGAACTGAATGAGTTATCGCTAGGTGAAGAAGAATTTGCAGAGCTCGAGCAAGAGCATAAACGACTATCCAACAGTGGTGAACTCGCCACTACCTGTCAGCAAGCCATCGAACTTATTTACGAAGGTGAAGAAGTCAATGCGCTTGGTATTTTGCAATCGGCCAATCACTCCCTAATTCAATTAGCCGAATTAGATGAAAAGCTATCTGAGCTACCTAACATGCTGTCAGAAGCGATGATTCAACTTGAAGAAACGAAGAATGAATTACGCAGCTACTTAGATGGCATCGATGTTGATCCAGCTCGTATGGCTTATGTAGAAGAACGTTTTTCTAAAGTGATGTCTGTAGCTCGTAAACACCACGTAATGCCAGAAGAACTCTACCAGCATCATCAAGATCTTCTGGCCCAAGTAGAAGCGTTAGATTGCTCCGATGAACGTTTAGATGAACTTGCTCAAGAAGTAGAACACAAGTACCAAAGCTTTCTAACACAAGCAGAAAAACTGCACAAATCACGCAGCCGTTACGCAAAAGAACTGAACAAACTGATCACACAAAGCATGCACGAATTGAGCATGGAGAAAGCAGTATTCAGTATCGAAGTTAGCAATGACAACACGCACCCATCGCCGCTTGGCATGGACAGCGTGTGCTTCTTAGTATCGACCAACCCGGGACAACCATTGCAACCTATAGCAAAAGTTGCGTCAGGCGGTGAGCTATCACGTATCTCTCTAGCTATCCAAGTGATCACCGCTCAGAAAGTAGATACACCAAGTTTAATCTTCGATGAAGTGGACGTAGGTATTAGTGGCCCAACAGCTGCCGTAGTGGGCAAAATGCTACGCAAGCTTGGCGAATCTACTCAAGTATTGTGTGTCACTCACCTCCCTCAAGTTGCCGGATGCGGCCATCAACAAATGTTTGTTGCTAAGCAAACCAAAGCAGGCCAAACCGAAACCCAAATGCACGCATTAGATGAACAACAACGTGTGGCAGAATTAGCTCGCTTACTTGGTGGTAGTCAAATAACCGACTCAACGTTGGCAAACGCAAAAGAACTGCTTATCGCCGCTTAATAAATCGACAAGGGATGAGATATGGATATCAGAGCAATACACAAAACCAACTGCTTAGATCTCATCCCTATTTTTATTGAGTTAGAACATTACTACTTCAAAGAAAAAGCTTCATCAAAACACGATCTGGTCCATTATCTAAAGAGCCAAGTCTTCTCTGAACATTCTGGTGTTAATATCATTGCGGTTTACGATAATGATGACGTCGTAGGCTTTGCATCTTATACCGTCATGTTCCCTGCCCCAAAACTCTCAGGGCAGATGTACTTAAAAGATCTGTTCGTATCTTCGAAGGTTCGAGGAAAAGGGGTTGGTCTCAAGTGAATGAAGTATCTGGCATCTTTGGCGATCAAGTGTGGATGCCAAAGGTTGGACTGGACAGCTGAAAGTAGTAACCCTACCGCAGGTCAGTTTTACCGCTCAATTGGTGCAACACTAATTCATGAAAAAGAGTATTATCGTTTTTCAGGTGATGCATTACGCGAATTCGCCAAAACCGACTAACGAGTCACTAGGCTTGGCTCACCGCTGAAAGCGTCCATCACCCTATCTCCGATTGAAATGTGCTCTTCGTCACCTAACTAATACGTCATGTGGTGACATTTACCGCCTAATATCGGTGAATAAATGCAACTCAACTCAAAATTCGTTGTCAGATTGTCTACCATACGACGCATAGCTTTTTACATCTGCGTCGAGCTTGTTTATTATCAGCGCAGTATTTTAAAGGTTACTAAGAAATTATTATGCAATTAAAGAAGTGGTTAGTTGCCGTACCATTAGCAATGACATTGCTGACAGGATGTTCGGTATTGGAAAGACTGGTTTATCGTATTGATATCAACCAAGGCAACTATGTAGAACAAAGTGCGGTTGATAAATTAAAGTTTGGGATGACTAAAGCACAGGTTCGCTTCGTATTAGGGTCGCCAATGCTTATTGAAAACGGCTATCCAAACACTTGGTATTACATCTATCATCATACTCCTGGCCATGGCGAACCAGTACAGAAAGATCTGATTGTAAACTTTAATGACCAAGGCACACTCGCAGACATCAGTGGTGACTTTCCAAAAAGTGACGCATTTTACGAGCAAATTCAGTAAACTGACTTTTGCAAAAAAACCTCCCGTTTGGGAGGTTTTTTATTATATAGAAATCACGTTAGTCAAACTTTGAGTAACTCACATGAGCTATTGGGTTTATATTAATCCTGCTTATTTTTACGTACAGAACTAGGCTTGCCACCGGTGACTGGGTCTGCACTTCCCTCGGCTTTAGCCTGCTCCGCCCTTTTACGGCGAATCTCTTTCGGATCGGCGAGTAACGGACGATAAATCTCTATTCGGTCTCGATCTCGAACGGTCGCATCCAACTTCACGTTACGACTAAACACACCCACTTTGTTCTTGGACAAATCAATTTCAGGGTACAACTCCAATACACCGGATTGTCGAATGATCTCTTCTACCGTTGCGTGATTATTTACCACTAAGTTAAATACACGCTGTTCATGAGGAAGAGCATAGACAACCTCAACGTGAATCATATCTGACTCAATACTCATAACACTCGTAGACCTGTTTTGCGCGTTTAGTAAATGCATTTACCATATTACTAGTAAGCTCGTTAAAAATCTTACCGAAGGCCATCTCAATCATTTTACTTGAGAATTCAAACTCAAGCTTTAGTTCAACCTTGCAAGCTTGCTCATCTAGCGCGGTAAAAATCCAACCACCACGCAACGTCTTAAACGGGCCATCCACCAAGTTCATCATAATTGCCTGACCGGGGATCAACTCATTTGAAGTCGTAAACGTTTTGCTGATTCCAGCCTTCGCCACATCGACAGAAGCCACCATACCATTCCCCGAAGACTCAATGATTCTAGAGCCCGAGCAACCAGGCAGAAATTCAGGGTATTTAGCAACATCATTAACCAGATTGAACATCTGTTCGGCGCTAAAAGACACAAGCGCAGAACGGCTGACTTGCTTCATACATACTCCTATCGATACATGTACAGATTTAAAGCTACTCGCCAATTTTACTTTTATTCCACGATTGCGCAAATAAAAGGATTTCCTATCCGATATCCAACCCGTATAATGACGCTATTATGGCAAAGAAAAAAACGAAACAAAAAGCGGGTAGCAATACTATCGCGCTGAATAAAAAAGCTCGCCACGAGTATTTCATCGATGATGAAATCGAAGCTGGCTTGGAGCTCCAAGGTTGGGAAGTGAAAGCCCTTCGCCAAGGTAAAGCCAATATTTCTGAAAGTTACGTATTTATGCGTGACGGTGAAGCCTTTGTGAGTGGCATGACAATCACTCCTTTAAATCAGGCATCGACACACGTTGTGGCGAATCCTACACGTGTGCGTAAACTACTAATGAGTCGTCGTGAGCTGGATAATCTATTCGGACGTGTAAACCGTGAAGGTATGACATTAACGGCCCTCTCACTGTACTGGTCTCGCTCTTGGGTGAAACTAAAAATTGGCGTAGCAAAAGGTAAAAAGCTGCACGATAAACGTACGGATCTAAAAGAAAAAGACTGGGCAAGAGAAAAAGCACGCGTAATGAAGAGCGCGCTGCGTTAATCTTGACCACTTAAACGCATAGTACTGGACAGCCAATGCTTTTCTGTTACTATGCGAATATTACCTGGGGCTGATTTAGGATTCGACGGGAATTCAGAAGTCTGAGGTGCATGCCGAGGTGCGGTAGGCCTCGTTAACAAACCGCAAAAAAATAGTCGCAAACGACGAAAACTACGCACTAGCAGCTTAATAACCTGCTAAGAGCTCTCTCGCCCTAGCTTCCGCACGTAAGACGGGGATCAACGAGGGATCAAACCCAAACGCGCTAGCCCGGATTCTCCCGCCTGAGAGATGAACGGCGAATTTTAATTCAGGCTAGTCATTCATTAGCGTGTCGGTTCGCAGGTGGGTGGCGAAATTAAAGATCGACTAAGCATGTAGTACCAATGATGAACGGTTTTCGGACGCGGGTTCAACTCCCGCCAGCTCCACCAAACGTTTGGAAAAGGCCACCTTCGGGTGGCCTTTTTTGTATCAACTAAAATAGTCTCTTTTTTCAAACATTCATGCTTTCTGAAATCTTACTACATGGATTACCGCATACCTTTGGCCCATGTAGATTTACAAACTCGTTGAGTATTAATCAGTAAACAAGAGGTTCATAAGTACTAATCAAAAAGGCAGAAAGCATGGTACTAAAAGCCCTGCAACTTAAAAGTCTTCTGCTTACCTATCCTTTCTAAGAGATAACTAGATCTAAGTCTAAAGTCTATACTCATCTCCCTCGATGAATTGATTGATGTATTCATTGTTAGTCCCTACTCGCTTGTTTCATTACAACTCTATAGATGTAATGACTACAAACAGTAGTTACAAAAAATAATGTAACTCTAATCACAAAGTTAACCTTAGATATTGAACAGAAACACAACATATATAGATTTTTAAATTTCAAAATGAAAATATTGTTGTGAAAAATTAAGTTGCTGGAATTATTACAGTCATATTAGTGAGCATTGTAATGAATTTTGAAGAAAGTAAATTGAATGACGAACACGTTAATCAATACACACCGCAAATCAATGGTGTGTTAACAAAGAAAGGAAAACCACTTAGTAGCCTGAAGGTTAGCCTTAGTATTGGTTTAAGCATGTCAGGGAAATCAATAGACTTATCAACATTCACAGACAGTACTGGTCGCTTTGAGTTTTCTCCAGTCTATGAAAATAAAGACGTCATAAGCACTCCTCTCATTGATCACTATGTAACTATTGTTTTAGTCGCAGAACTCAGCAAAGATGAAAGTACTATTATTTGGGAAGGAAGCTTTGATGGTTATAAAATAGAGGATTACGTAAAAAATAACATGGCTAACCTTGCTTGTGACACTGAGAACCCTCTTAATTACTTTGCTTTTTCAATTGATGATGAAGAAAACGATGACTACTACGTAAACAGCCAATGTAATTTATTTGGTTATATAGACTCTGACTTATATGGAAATTAAACAATGCACTCATGATACAACTCCAGTTCCTATGTCTCCTCTTTGGCCATTTACTCACGGTGGTATTGAGTATCGGCTAGATGGAAGTTCTGGCATCTACTTCTGCGCTCATGGACTAGGAAAAAAATCTGTTCCGGGTTATGTCAATACCGCTACAAGTAATGAGTGGTCGGCACTACAACCCAAATCTCAAGCTTACCTAGAACGCAACGTATTTCTTGACTTCAACAATAGATATAATGCTCGGATGACTGATGGTTGGGTAAGTAAAATAGTCTCTTCAATTTTAACCTTATTAAGAATTTCAGGTCTGGGTCATATAATACAACAAATAGCAACTGTAGGCCTTACTGCTTGGGATCAACTAGCTAAAGCTATGGCGTACATCTCAAAAACTAAAAAACGAGTATACAGAACACGTTCGCGGTATTTTAGGTCACATGAATGTAATGTCAGGTAGCGCAGCGATCGACCTATCGAGTATTACTTATAGAGTGATAAAACTTTGTTTTTCGAGACTAGTAAGAAGGTTAGATAGTCATGTTAGAAATGCTCTAAATATAGTAGAGTGACAGTAAAAGGCACGAACAATTATTCTAAAAAACGCGCTATTATCCTCAACTAGATTGAGTTCAGAAAAAGCGAAGCTATTTAGGCTTCGCTTTTTATTAGGGCTTAGAGTTGTTAACAATATTAAAATCTATATTCCACACCTAGTGATGCTTGGTTAAAGTCTGTTTCCGTGTTTGCACCATTCGCGACGTTCTCTGCATTCAGTTCTACGTCGTACCACATATATTCTGCGTTAACTAAGAAGTTATCAGTAACTTTAAAACCAACACCGGCACCAGCGAATACACCTTCATCATCTTTGTTGCCTTGGAAGCCAGCAACGTTGTAATCCGTCGAGTACCACATTTGACCGCCTTTTGCGTAAAGGTCGACACGATCAGCAATGGGAGCGGTAACTTTTAGAGCCGCTGTATAGCCGTCCGTTTCGGCATTTGCTAGGTTATTACCATAGCTACCGAAATCAATGTAACCACCTTCCAACGCTAAGTAAGGATTAAAACGGTAACCAACTAAACCTTGAATAACATCGCTGTCATCATCAAAGTCATCTTGTCCATCAACTTTTAAGTAACCGTAGTTGGCGCCAACATATACACCATGATCGTTGGAGTCCGCAGCATGTGATAAAGTACTAAACGTTGCTAAAGAAAAAAGGCTAATCAAAGTAACAACATTGCTTTTCATTTCGTTCTCCTAATATAAGTTCCATTGAAGGTTCGAATAGTAAAAAGCAAATGCAATGCCAACTTAAAATTAATGAAAAATATATTTAATTTTATAGAATACTGACAATCCTCTAAAGAACGCCGAACAAAAACAGAAAAAAAGATCTGTCTGTTTACTTTATATAAACAATACTAAATTGAGGTTAATCGATGATGTGAAAAAGATTCTTGTTAATTTGTAGATTTTTCAAAGAAATTAAATAAACATCTAAAATACTCTTGTAGATTAATCAGTCAAAAAACGCTTAGCTAGTTTTTATAAGAAAGGAAGCTAATCACACATACGTTGCATCTTACTTTGCTTCAAGCCGTGAATACTCTACTCTTTGCCTAAGCAGAGTTTAATGGAACTGAAGTATGTTAAAAGGCAGTGAATACCCTTCTATTCGAGCATTAAGGACGTTTGTCGCGGTCTCTAATTACCTCAGTTTCTCTAAAGCAGCGGATGCCCTATGTATTACGCAAAGCGCAGTAAGCAAACAAATCGCATCGCTGGAGCAATTGGTGGGTTTACCTTTAATACAAAGAAGGGCGAGTGGTATTGAGTTAACCGAAGAAGGCAAGCGTTATCTGCCGCAAGTCACAGAAGCTTTGGAGCTTATTCAGCATGCAACTGCCAACTTAATCCAGTCAGATTCAAAGCAAGAATTACTCACCGTGGACGTAACCCCTTCTTTTGCCAGCCTTTGGTTGATACCTAATATTGATGACTTCCACCAGCAACATCCTAACATCCGAGTAAGAGTCTGTACCGGGGATGGGAACGTCAAAGATTCGAGCAACGAAAGTGACTTACATATTCGCTGCCTTCCATTATCCACACATTATGAATACAGCCACTTACTGTGCGAAGAAACATTGTTATTAGTCGGTTGCACAAATGCTCCTGCAATTGAGAGTGTGCACGCTGTTAGTAATTATCCGTTTATACCTCAAATCACTCGCCCTCAGCTATGGGAGCAATTTAAAACTGTCTACACTGTAGAATCTCCCGTTACCTATCAACCTGTAGGCGTCGAACATTTTTACCTAGCTTGCGAAGCTGTCAGAATGGGAAAAGGGCTCGCCTTGCTTCCCGATTTTATGGCGCAGTATTCGATTTTAAGAGGGGACATTCAGCATGTTCTCAACCTTTCTTTACGGAGCGGTTATGGTTATTACGTGATGATTCCAAATTATCGACTTTCGGCTAAAAAAGTAGCGGTGTTTCACGAATGGCTGAAGAGCAAACTAAGTTAATGTTGTTTCTTTAAGCTCGTTTAGGTAAACCAAAACAACTCAAAGACTTCGGTATCTGTCTGCTCAAATTTATGGCATTCTCATCCATACTATTTAAAAAGGATAAATGGATAGTAGGATATGGACAGCAACACGCCAAGACTCTCTTTACGCACCATTGAGCCGACCGATTACCCAGAGCTCGCGGAATTAATGGACCTTGTTTTTCCTGATGTTGGTGGCTCATGGCCACGCCTGACCATCATGGATCTCATTCATCAGTTTCCTGATGGACAAATCTGTATTGAGGATAACGGAAAAATTGTCGGCGCAGCGCTAACAATCAAAGTGGACTACAACCGATTTTCACTTCCTCACCTATACACCGACATCATCACCGAGAACAACGTCATCCAAAACCAAGTGACCGGTGACGCCATGTATGGTCTCGATGTATTTGTTCACCCGGACTACCGTGGACTGCGTTTAGGTCGCCGTCTGTATGATGCGCGTAAAGAACTTTGCCGGAGTAAAAACTTCAAAGCAATTTTAGCCGGTGGTCGCATCCCGAATTACCACAAATATGCTGACGAATTGAGCGTGGCTGAATACATCGACAAAATAAAACGCCGTGAGCTTCACGATCCTATTTTGTCTTTTCAGCTTGCAAACGACTTCGATGTAAAACGTATTATGCGCGGTTACTTGCCAGAGGATAGTGCTTCTAAAGGCTACGCAACTCTGCTGGAGTGGGATAACTTCTTCTACGAAGAGGATATTCAATCCGTACATGATGTAGAAAAAACGCTGATTCGTATTGGTGTTGTGCAGTGGCAAATGCGCGCCATGAATGACTTAGAGGACTTGCTCGATCAGGCTGAGTTCTTCATTTCTTCTCTTGCGAACTACAAAGCCGATTTCGCCCTATTCCCTGAATTCTTTAACGCGCCGCTGATGGGCTTGCAAAACGACCAAAACTCCGTCGAAGCAATTCGCTTTTTGGCTAGCTTTACAGAAGAGATCAAAAACCGCTTCTCGCAGATGGCAGTCACCTACAACATCAACATTATTGCTGGCAGTATGCCCGTCATCGAAGATGGCAAGTTGTATAATGTGGCCTACTTACTGCAACGAGATGGTGAAATAAACGCTCAATATAAGATTCACATCACGCCCCATGAGCAAAAAGACTGGGTGATCGACGGTGGTGACAATGTTCAGGTGTTCGAAACCGATGCAGGCAAAGTCGGCATACTGATTTGTTATGACAGCGAGTTCCCAGAGTTGGGAAGAATGCTCGCCGAGCAAGGCGCACAAATTGTGTTCGTTCCTTTCTGGACAGACACAAAAAATGGCTACCAACGAGTACGAATCTGTTCCCAATCACGAGCCATCGAAAACGAATGCTACGTTGCAATTGGGGGCAGTGTCGGCAACTTACCTCGTGTTGATAATGTCGATATCCAGTACGCACAATCTGCCGTATTCTCACCGTCGGATATCTATTTCCCACACGATGCGACCTTGACAGAAGCAAGCGCCAACACCGA
Source organism: Vibrio sp. 1562 (assembly GCF_033340155.1). Taxonomy (NCBI): domain Bacteria; kingdom Pseudomonadati; phylum Pseudomonadota; class Gammaproteobacteria; order Vibrionales; family Vibrionaceae; genus Vibrio; species Vibrio sp. 1562. Next base: position 22,729 of record NZ_JAWOVY010000014.1, on the reverse strand, counting down.
AATGATAATCTTCGCTGATGTTGATTTGACTAAGTTGAAACAGCTTAATACCGAAGGCTCTGTCACCAACTTACGTCATCGCCGCCTTGATTTGTATGGCGCATTCACCAAAGCCAAAGAGTCATAAGGATCTCCCTAGTTCGCCGCTACCAAAGAGCGTGGCGGCGAGTAAAGCCAGCTGCAGGTTGATTCTGCGCAATTATCAGAGGCATGTCAGTTTTTCTCAACGGTGAGAAACAAGAATTGACCCAATAGGACATTCGGAGTATCACTCCAACTTCGTTCCGCTTTTATTAGGGGAAAGCTTTTGGAACATATTAACGAACTTCTCATGTCAATGAAGCCTTTGCTTGAGCAATACGGCTACGTTGCGCTGATTGTCAGTATATTTCTAGAAGGGATAGGTATCCCGATGCCTGGTCAATCACTGATGATCGCGGCATCTTTGCTCTCGTCAGAACAAGTCATGAACCTAAGTATGGTAATGATGGTATCGTGGCTGAGCTGCTTTTTTGGTAATACCTGTGGCTACTTAATCGGTTATTACTTTGAGGGGTGGTTAGATAAAAAAGGCTACATTTCCGGCCCGAAGATGCAAACGCTTCAATTGACTATCCAGAAATACGGCCCTACGTGCTTGGTGGTCAGCCGCTTTATTGAAGGAATGAAGCAATTTATGCCTCTTGCATGCGGTATCGCGAAAATGCCACGTAGAGAGTTTTTGCTCGGTAACGCTCTCGCGGCGACGGTTTGGGTATTGGTATTCAGCTTGTTAACTCACTTTGCATTTGAGCATTTAAGCGTGTTGAGCAACCTGTACACCGAATACAAATATCTGGTATGGGCATTTGCTGCTGTCTTATTTACGTGGATGGTTTTAGGTATTGTTAAACGCAAAAAAGCCAAATCAATGCAATAACGACAGTCTCTTCATTAGCGCATAACTAAAGCTCGTGGTATCAGTGAGATACGCAACACGAGCTTTTCTCTTTTTCTTTACGTGTAAAATTTAAACAGCCATTTAGACGTCTAGACGTTGACAATGCGTAAATGTGATATTAGTCTGCTCTTCTCTCTTATTATTAACATTGTCGTTTACATGTCCGGTTCCCAACAAACAACTAAAACAGTTGCACCGTCTGCGGTCGCACTGATCCCATTAATTGTATTCCTTGCGCTATTTATTGGCGTAGGCACTTACTTATCTTTGCAAGGCGTGGAATTTGCCTTCTACCAGCTGCCTGCACCCATCGCGGTATTACCAGCCATCATCATTGCGTTTCTTTTAAGTAAAGAGAAACTTAACCGCTCAATCGAACACTTCATGCGTGGTGTTGGCCACCCAGACATCATCGCAATGTGTATGATCTATCTGCTTGCTGGTGCCTTTGCTGCGGTAGCAAAAGCCTCTGGCGGTGTTGATGCAACAGTAAACCTTGGTTTATCCGCTATTCCAACCAGCATGATTTTACCGGGCATTTTTCTGATTTCTGCTTTTATCGCAACAGCAATGGGGACTTCGATGGGTACCATCGCAGCCGTTGCCCCTGTAGCGTTGGGTATTGCTGAATCAGCAGGAATGAGCTTACCGTTAACCGCAGGCGTTGTGCTGAGCGGCGCTATGTTTGGTGATAACCTTTCTATCATCTCTGACACCACCATCGCGGCGACACGCTCTCAAGGTTGTGAGATGAAAGACAAGTTTAAAGAGAACATTCGTATTGCTTTACCTGCGGCGTTGATCGCGATTGCAGTGTTCGCTTTCAACAGTACCGCGACTCAAGTGCCTGCAACTGGCGATATTGAGTGGCTAAAAGTCTTGCCGTACATCACTATTTTGATCCTAGCGGTATCTGGTGTGAATGTGTTTGTGGTTCTGTCGATTGGCATTCTTTTGGCTGGCGGCGTGAGCTTGGCATCGATTGACAATTACGGACTGACTAATCTAGCCCAAGACGTTTACAAAGGCTTTGGTAACATGCAAGAGATCTTCTTGTTATCCATGTTGATTGGTGGTTTGAGTGAACTGATGCGCCGCCAAGGTGGCCTTGCTTTTCTAACAAATTTCGTTAGTAGCCTTATCCACGCGTTTGGCTCTAGTCACTCTAAGCATGCGAACAGTCGTGCAAGCGAGCTAGGTATTGCAGGTTTGGTATCAATGGTCAATGGCTGTACGGCAAACAACACCGTAGCCATCATTGTATCGGGCAGCGTTGCTCGCCAACTGGCGGAAGAGAATAATGTCTCTCCTCGCCGCTCAGCAAGCTTGTTAGACATTTTCTCATGCGTGGTGCAAGGCGTGTTGCCTTACGGTGCTCAAGTATTGCTGCTAGGTTCCGTGTTCAACCTCTCGCCACTTGAAGTAGTTGCCAATTCTTACTACTGTTTTGCATTAGCGATAGCGGCTATTGTCGCGGTGTTTATCAAACATCCCGCTCGTCAACCTGTAGCGCAAACTGAGAACTAACGACAAATACCGAAAAGGCTCCGATGGAGCCTTTTTACTTTCCTTTCTTCTTTTTTTCTTTTCCGCGAGCAGATTTACTTCAAAGCTGAACGCAAACTTTGCGCACTGTGTAAAGGAATCGCAAAGCGATGCGCCACATCGCGTAGAGCTTCCACCTGAGCCGCGTTACTGATTGCTAATTCGCCTGCCACATCGACGTGGTTATTCTCAAACCCCACTCTCACATCGAATCCAAGTAACATCGCACTCGCTAAACAGTCTTGCTCTCGCGCGCCAAAAGCACAAATGGCACATCGAATTTCTTCCTCGACAAAATGCGCCAAATTCAAACCTCGTAAATCCCATGGCGAAGACTGTTGAGCTTGGTGATAACGCCCTAACACCACTAATGCATGCTGATACGTTTTAGGTAACACGCCCGCATCACGCAGTTGGAAATAACGTTCAATGTCGGTTGCATCGTAGAGAATAATTTGGCTCACGATGTTGTTTTCTGCCACCCAATGGAAAAAGGCATACCCTTCTTTCTCACTTGCTCGATCAGGGATTAACTCCCTCAATGCGAAAGAAGCCGCTTCTGGTTTCACAGCTTTAACTAACGCTATCTGTTGTGGCGGAGAATACAAGCCCACCGCCTCTGTGGTGAGCTGTACCATCATGTTTTGTCCCACCGCTTCTTTCACGGCATAGTAAATTGCCATGTTGTCGTCGATGTCTAATGAATGACGTCCGTTGGCGTCTCTAGCATGTAAATGGATCATGGCAGCCCCTGCCGTTTGACAAGCGATAGCCTCTGCAACCAGTTCGTCTTTTGTCATGGGTAAGCTGGCGTGATCGTGCTTAGTTTTTCTTGCACCGTTTGGGGCCACGATAATAGCGATAGGCTCTCGTATACATCGATTTTCTAATTCCATTCCTTCGCTACCTCTTTTAGCGTTAATGAGAGTTTGCCAACTAGCTCATCAATATGGTGAGGCTGAATAATGAATGGCGGTGCAAGCAAGATATGGTGCCCATTAACGCCATCAATCGTTCCGCCCATTGGGTAGCACATTAAGCCATTTTCCATTGCTTGCTGTTTGATGCGTTTGTCTGCCAATGTGGCTTTACTCAGAGGCGCCTTGCTTTCTTTATCCGCCACCAGCTCAATGCCAAAAAATAAGCCTTTACCACGAATGTCGCCAATGTACGGTAAATGGGCCAATTCAGAAGTAAGCTCATTACGCAGCAAAGCACTTTGCTGATTCACCGCCGTTAATAAATCATCTTGGAAGATGGTTTGAATGGTTGCCACGGCAGCAGCGCACGCCACAGGGTGCGCCATAAAGGTATGGCCATGTTGGAAAAAACCGCTTCCACCGGCAATAGCTTGGTAGACTCGATCATTCGCAACCACCGCGCCAATAGGTTGATAACCCGCACCAAGCCCTTTAGCCATACACACCAGATCGGGTTCTGCCTCTTCTTGCTCAAATGCAAAAAAACTACCACTGCGTCCAACGCCACACATGACTTCATCCAAGATCAATAACACATCGTATTGGTCGCATATTTCGCGAATACGTTTGAAGTAACCTTGAGTCGCAGGCACAGCTCCAGCGGTGGCTCCCACAATGGGCTCAGCGACAAAAGCCATGACATTCTCAGCCCCCAACTCAAGAATTTTTGCCTCTAGTTCATTCGCCGCTCGCAATGAGTAATCCAATTCCGACTCATGACTCTGCTGACAACGATAAGCATAGCAAGGGGCAATGTGATGACTCGGATGCAAGATAGGTTTGAACGGTTCACGTCGCCATTCATTACCACCGACCGCCAGAGCTCCCAACGTATTGCCGTGATAACTTTGCTGACGCGCAATGAATTGCTTCTTCTCTGGCTTACCTGATTCCACAAAATACTGCCGCGCCATTTTTAGTGCCGACTCCACCGCTTCTGATCCGCCACTGACTAAATACACATGGTTGAACTGCTCAGGCATATGCTGACAAATCAATTCCGCTAGTCGCTCACTGCTGTCACTAGTAAAAAATCCAGTATGAGCAAACGGCACTCGCTCGAGCTGTTCCAACATAGCTTTTTTAACGGCTTGATGACTGTGGCCAAGGTTTGATACCGCAGCGCCGCCACAAGCATCGAGATACTGTTTCCCTTGTTTATCGAATAGATAAACACCTTCACCTTTATCGATGATTGGCAACGTGGCATGGCAATGACGGTGAAATACGTAAGACATTTGAGTCCCTTCCAATGTGTAAGATTTGCACACATCATCAGGAACAACCCCAAATGCGACAAGGGAATAAATTTCATCCACCATGAGCTTTTGGAATACCACAATCCAAAAACACTAAAACCCTTGATATTTAAACAATAAAATAAAAATAGGCCAGCTTTTTTAAAGGCTGGCCTATGGGTAACCCAAAGCTAAAAACAGAATCGTTTTACGCGTTTAGTGCCTGTTCTAAATCGGCTAGAATATCGTCAATATGTTCAATACCCACCGATAAACGAATCATCTCTGGAGACACACCAGCTTGTTTTTGTTCTGCTTCGCTCAATTGACGATGAGTCGTCGATGCAGGATGGCAAGCCAATGATTTTGCATCGCCAATGTTCACCAAACGCTTAAAGATTTTCAAAGCATCATAAAAACGCACACCAGCGTCATAACCATCTTTTAAACCAAACGACAAAATCGCAGAAGGCTTACCTTTCATGTATTTTTCGGCGAGATGGAAGTGTTCAGAACTTGGCAATCCGGCATAACTTACCCAACTGACTTTGTCATTCTGTTCCAAGAATTCAGCCACTTTGAGTGTGTTCTCGGTATGGCGCTCCATGCGCAGCGGTAACGTTTCTAGCCCTTGCATAAGCATAAATGCATTCATCGGTGATAATGCGGCTCCGGTATTACGCAGTGGTACGGTACGCGCACGCCCGATAAATGCCGCTTCACCAAACGCTTCGGTATACACCACGCCGTGGTAAGAAGGTTCTGGTTGGTTGAAAACAGGAAAGCGGTCTTTGTGCTGCGCCCAAGGGAATTTACCTGAATCCACAATCACGCCACCTAATGTGGTGCCATGCCCACCAACGTATTTAGTGAGAGAGTGAACTACGATATCCGCACCAAATTCGATGGGTTTGCAAAGCACTGGCGTCGCAACGGTGTTATCCACAATCACAGGTACGCCTTGTGCATGAGCAAGCTCCGCCACACGTTCTAAATCGATGATATTACCCGCAGGGTTACCAATGCTCTCGCAGTACACCGCTTTGGTATTTTCATCAATTAATTCGGCCAAACTTTCTGGCTTGTCATCTTTAGCAAACTTCACCTGAATACCTTGATTTGGGAGCATGTGCGCAAACAAGGTATAAGTACCGCCATAAAGTTGCGGCGTAGAAACGATGTTATCGCCCGCTTGCGCTAAGGTCAGAATTGCATAGTTAATCGCTGCACTCCCCGCACTCACGACCAATCCAGCAATGCCGCCTTCTAACGCCGCCATGCGTTTTTCCAGAACATCGTTAGTCGGATTCATGATGCGAGTGTAGATATTCCCCGGCACTTCCAAGTTAAACAGATCAGCGCCGTGCTGCGCGTTGTCAAACTCGTACGCGACTGTTTGATAAATCGGCGTCGCGACAGATTTAGTGGTAGGGTCAGTTTCGTAACCAAAATGGATGGATAGCGTTTCGTCTTTCATGTTCTTCCCTGTCTTTCATCACTCAAATAGCGGCAAGCAAAGCACTTACCTTGCTTAAAACTTATATTGCCCAATTTTTCAACAAATAACGTAGGGATGAATCACAGAGATAAAACGCTAATTCAACTGTCCAAGTAACCAGTGACGAAACGTTTCTGTCGCATTCGTACGTGTGTTCATGATCAAGTAATACCCTGCATTGGCAGGAATCGGTTTGAATGGAGAAACCAAACGCTCTGTCGTCAATTCATCCTCAATCAGTGCCATTCGTGCCATCGCAATCCCAACGCCTGCTTCGGCTGCAGACATCGCCATATCCGTTCGATTAAAAAAGTGTCCGATATCGGTTTTAAAATCCAACCCCATCGCTGACGCCCAATATAGCCACTCATAGTCACGCGTCGCGTTTTCCCATGGCATCGCATCGTGTAGTAGCGTCGCCTCTTGCCATTGCTTCACTGGCATTGAGTTTTTTTGCTCACCAAACAACGTTTTTAGCCAGCCATGATCCTCAAGGTATTTTGGACTCATCACCGGTAGCAGATGCTCATCCAAAATCAGCTCCGCGTTAGCATTTCTATAAGGATGAAGACCATAGTCAATTGCGACGTCATAGTCTTTTATCTCACTATTTACCAGCGCACCTTCCGCAAAGATTTGTACTTGGATATCCGGATTATCATGATGGAAGCTTTCGAGCTTTGGGACTAACCATTTGAAAGCAAAAGAAGGCGTCAACTTCAAACGAATTTCATTGGTTTGCTTTTCTACTTTGAGCTCATCAAGCAATTTGCTCAGTTCCGAAAAATGAAACTGCGTCGCTTGGTGTAACTGAGTGCCTTTTACGGTTAAACGAATACCGCGAGAGTGGCGTTCAAATAAAATAAAACCTAATAACGCTTCCAAATGAATAATTTGTTGGCTTATGGCACCAGTGGTGAGGTGTAAATGTCTTGCAGCACCAGTAAAGCTGTTGAACTCCGCGACTTGGCTAAATAGACACAAGCCACTTATCAGATTACTTTTCATCCTTGAGCCTATAGTTTTTCTAAACGCTGTGTGTAATTTATATCGATTGTTAACAAAAGGTAAAGAAAAGAAACTGAGCACTCTGATAAATGTGTGGAGTGCATCAATGGAAGTCATCGTATTAGGCAGCGGCGTTATCGGCTTAACCTCTGCTTGGTATTTATCTCAAGCAGGCTATCAAGTTACCGTCATTGACCGCCAAGCAAGCAGTGCCATGGAAACGAGCTTCGCCAATGCCGGGCAGATCTCATATGGCTATTCTTCGCCTTGGGCTGCGCCTGGTGTTCCTGTTAAAGCCATTAAGTGGTTAATGGAGGAGCATGCTCCACTTAAAATCAAACCCACTCTGAATGCCGACATGATCCGCTGGGCAAGTAAAATGGTCGCGAACTGCACCCTACCTCGCTATCAAGTTAACAAGGCTCGCATGCTTTCTATCGCTAACCACAGCCGTATTTGCTTAGAACAGTTACGCCAAGAACACGCCATTGAGTATCAAGGACGTCAGTTTGGGACCTTGCAAGTATTCCGAACACATCAACAGCTGCAAGCTATTGAAAAGGACATGCAGCTCCTTGAACAAAGCGGAACCCGATTTAAGCTAATGGACGTCGAACAATGTATTGAACAAGAGCCAGGGCTTGCACTTGTGAAAGACAAACTGGTTGGTGGCTTGCATCTACCTGATGACGAAACGGGCGATTGCCATCAATTTTGCCAACAACTAACTGAGCTTGCTAAGGCACACGGTGTCCGATTTGAGTTCGATACTGAAGTAAGCAATTGGGTTACAGTAGGTAAAAAGATCATAGGTGTCCAAACGAACCGAGGACAATTTAAAGCAGACCAATATGTGGTGGCCTCTGGCAGCTACTCTACAGCGCTACTCAAGCAACTCGATATTGATATTCCGGTCTACCCTGTCAAAGGCTATTCACTCACCATCCCGATGGAAGATGAACACTTCTCTCCTCGATCTACTGTGATGGATGAAACCTACAAAGTCGCTATGACTCGATTTGATGACCGAATTCGCGTAGCTGGCACCGCAGAATTAGCAGGGTTTGATGCTTCCCTTCCACAAAAACGCAAAAACACCATCGAAATGGTCATCCGTGATCTTTTTCCTCGTTGTGGTGACTTCAGCCAAGCTGAGTTTTGGAGCGGCTTTAGGCCAATGACGCCTGATGGCACACCAATTATCGGCGCGACTAAATACGATAACCTTTTTACTAACACCGGACACGGAACTCTGGGTTGGACGATGGCTTGTGGTTCAGGTCAATTGCTAGCAAGCGTAATGAAAGGTGAAAAAACAAAAGTGATGGATAATGCGGAGCTTAACCTTTGTCGTTACGCCTGAGGACATGACTGAACAAAAAACAGGCAGACACTTACTCCACAAAATGCATAACCACTGGCATTTTTAACTCATCAAAATCGCAGCACATTTAAATGACAATGTGCTGCATAATTAATCATCAAGCAAATCTTCTACCTAAAAGGAGCAAATAAGCAACAAGAACCAAATTTTAACAACTACTCTCCATTCTGTGTTCATCATCACGCTACAAAGGATTTGTAGCTAAAAAAGTTAACAATTGCATTACATAAAGGGTAATGTATTGTGTGAAAAACAACCACAAACACAACTAACAGGGAAAATACTCATGCAGTCATTAGTTGATTTTCTGAATGGAATTATTTGGAGCCCGGTACTGATCTATTTGTGCCTTGGCGCAGGTTTGTTCTATTCAATCATGACGCGTTTTGTACAAATTCGTCACTTCTTTGAGATGTGGCGCTTATTACTTTCAGGGAAGAGTTCAACAAAAGGGATATCATCATTTCAGGCACTTGCCGTTTCACTGTCTGGCCGTGTAGGTACAGGTAACATTGCTGGTGTTGCTGCTGCTATCGGTTTCGGTGGCCCAGGCGCCGTATTCTGGATGTGGGTCGTAGCCTTCTTTGGCGCTGCAACCGCATACGCAGAATCAACACTTGCACAAATTTATAAAGAAGAAGACGAAGGCGAGTTCCGTGGTGGCCCTGCTTACTATATTGAGAAAGCAATGGGACAAAAATGGTACGCTTGGATCTTTGCTATCGCGACCATCTTTGCTTGTGGTGTTCTACTTCCTGGCGTTCAATCGAACAGTATCGGTAACGCAGTAGAAGCCGCATTTGGCTCAGGTGACATGATTGAAACCGCTATTGGTACCTTCAGTTTTGCTAAAATTTTCACTGGTACGGTTGTTTGTGTCATTTTGGCTTTCATCATTTTTGGTGGCGTAAAGCGTATCGCGAACTTTACCCAAGTCGTTGTGCCATTTATGGCGTTAGCTTACATCATTACTGCGTTTGTCATCATCCTTCTAAACATTGGTGAGGTTCCACGCATTTTCGGCATGATCATTGGTGACGCATTCACACCAATGGCAGGCGTTGGTGCAGCAATCGGCTGGGGTGTAAAACGTGGTGTCTACTCCAACGAAGCAGGTCAAGGTACTGGTCCTCACGCAGCAGCAGCAGCGAGTGTTGATCACCCAGCTCAGCAAGGTCTTGTTCAATCTTTCTCTATTTACATCGATACACTACTTGTGTGTTCAGCAACCGCGTTCATGATTCTTATCACTGGCGCGTACAACGTAAATGGTGCGATTGAAGGTACATTCCTGGTTCAAAACCTACCAGCGGATATTGGTGCAAATGGTCCTGTGTTTACACAGATGGCGATCGAAAGCGCACTACCTGGCGTGGGTAAACCATTCATCGCAATCGCTCTATTCTTCTTCGCGTTTACGACCATTCTGGCTTACTACTACATTGCAGAAACGAACATTGCTTACATTCGTCGTACGTTCAAAGTAAATGGACTGATGTTTATTCTGAAAGTCATCATTATTTCATCCGTGTTCTACGGAACCGTGAAAACCGCCAACTTAGCATGGGCGATGGGTGATGTAGGCGTAGGACTGATGGCGTGGCTAAACATCATCGGTATTTTGATCATCTTCTTTATGTCGAAGCCTGCACTCAAAGCACTGAACGACTACGAAGAGCAACAAAAACGTGGTGTGACCGATTTTACATTTAACCCTGTTGCACTGGGCATTAAAGGCGCAGATTACTGGGAAGATAAGTACCGACGTAAAACGGGTAAAGCACCAACGGCAGACAGCAATAGCGCAGAAACTGTTGAGCAACCATCAACATAGCGTTATCACATAAATAAGAAAAAGCAGTGGTCCGATTGAGGACATAAAAAAGGGGGATTAACCAATGGTTAATCCCCCTTTCTTCATTATGAGTAGCAGCTTAGGCGATAACCGCTTCAACTTTACGAGCGATTTTTGCTTTACCTACAGGTAACACTTCACGACCAAATTCGTTGTTCAGTACTTGTGCCATTGCGAAGTAAATTGCACTTGCGCCACAGAAGATACCCTCGAAGCCAGCGATAGCACCGATCACTTCGCTACCAGTGAAATCACGAGCAGCAAGCAAGAAGAACAGGATAGTTAGAGAGCCAAATACCACTTGCTTCGCTGTTGGGTAACATAGAGAACCAATGAACATGAAACCAGTGAAGATGCCCCAAAGCGCTAGGTACCAACCCATAAAGCTTGCAGGGCTTGCAGGAAGACCCATGTGAGGCATTACGATTAGACCAACCAATGTTAGCCAAAATAGACCGTAAGAAGTAAACGCAGTTGTGCCGAATGTATCACCGCGTTTAAAGCACATGATGCCAACGATTACTTGGCTAAGGCCACCGTAAAAGATGCCCATCGCTAGAATCATAGAGTCAATTGGGAAAAATCCTGCATTATGAATATTGAGCAGAATAGTGGTCATACCGAAACCCATAAGACCTAGCGGTGCTGGGTTAGCCAGTTTTGTCGACATGTACAAATACCTTTTTTCAAAAATGTTGATAAAAAATGCGCGCGAATTTTAATGGGCTGCAGAACAAAAGAGAAAAGCTGTTATTGAAAACTTAGATTCCATAAATAAACCACTACATATATAAAAAAAGACCCTGCAAAAAAGCAGAGTCTTTATAGATGGTTAGGTTGTTTTTCACTCGATCACTGACAAGAAATCTCGTCCCAGAACCAGTTGCTTTGCGTTGGGCTTTCCCACACTCCTGGGCCATTTTTCGCAACAAAACATTTGTTTTGGTACGTCACTTTATCGCCGTTAGCGACTTGCGTTACACCCGGCTCCCACTGAATAAAATTGCCTGTCACTGGTGGTTCTGGCTCGGTTACTGGCGGCTCAGGTTCTGTGACGGGCGGCTCTGGCTCAGTCACCGGTGGTTCAGGTTCCGTTGTAGGCGGCTCCGTAGGAGTGCCTGAAACCAGCTTCCACGGGTCTCCTTTCGTTGGCTCATTACCTTGTGACCACCATTTCGCTTCGTAAACAGCACCTTGGTAAGAAACTTGATCACCCGTGTTATATACTTTGCCAGAATCCCAAGCTGCCACACCACCTACAGGCGGCTCAACCGGATCCACAGAGTCTAACTTGTCAACTACACGAACTTCTGGCCAACCCGCATGAGATTGGTAGAAGTTAGTTACACATTTCTCATAATCACCCGCAACTAGCGCAGAGTAAGCCGTTTGGAAACCAACAAGCTCACATTCAAATGAGTGACCTCCAGGACGATCTGAGTAGTATTTCCAGTTACCATCCCAGTTGGTGTAAAGCACGTCTGTCGCACCATTTAGGTTCAGACTGCCGTAAGGCGTCTGCTGCCAACAGGTATTGGTCTCATCGGCTTCAATTGGAATTTGATAATGGGCGGCAAGACCTTCCCAATAACGAATACGGTTAACAGGTTGACCTTTATCTTTGTTTTGCTCCCCACACTCAATACCACCATTGATCACGTTGATGGTGGTACCAAAGCCGTAACCAATGCCAGCATCAAGCTCACGCTGTGAAGGCCCCCAAGTACGGTCAATCATATGTAGCATTGCAGGTTTCGGTGCTTGTGGGGTTAGGAAGAACCAGATAGCCGATGCTAAGTTCAGCCACGAATCCGCAACCAAGCCTGGATTTTTCAGCAATACAGATGCATCGCCATCAAACATCACTTCAGAGAACGCGCCATAGTTAAAATGGTAAGAAAGCTGTTTTGCACCACGTCCAAAGTAACCTTGTCCAGGTTCACATGGCCAGCGTTTGTTTTGCCAGTCATTTTGACCACAACCTGTTGTGTAACCTTCTTGCCCTTCAGACCATCCCATTTCTCGCACATGAACCAAAGCTTGCTGCCACTCTTCCAACCCTAGCGGATTATCCGATACGTTATCAATCGAAATATGGCCACCGGTTTCTTGTGCAAAGTGAGCAAACGCTGTCACGATCGATTTTTTACAAATTGCATCCGAATCACGACCGTCTGTGTACTCACCACAGAATGCAGGGAACTTACCAATTGCACGTAGGAAACGCGTGTAAGTGTATTCAGGTGCCGCCATTTGAGTCAGGAAGTCCCACTCACTTTCGGGGAATACACGCTCTACACGCTTCACGTTTTCTGGGTTGGTTGTCGCCCCTGGAACAATCGCTTCAACCACTGAGTTCGGGCGTGTCTCTAATGCTTGTGACCAAATGGCATACATAGGATCAGAAGTTTTGCTTTGCTCTACGGCTTGAACGTCACCACGAGCAATAACATAACCATTCGGATTTTGCGGATCGGGCTGAATATTCATACTCGCATTCACTTGTGCTGCTAAGACACAACTCAATGCAAGAGGAAGATGTTTGAGTGCAAACATGTCTAGTCTCCGGATTTCAACAATACAATATACGAGGAATAACTAGACATATAGTGGATCATATATACGAAACACCGAGCCAAGTACGTTGATTCTGCGAGACAAAATGAATAAATAGGTCCTCACACACATTTTGTCACAAGAAAAATGTTACCTTGACTCAAAAGAAAAGCGGAGACCCTATGAGCCTCCGCTTTGTGATGTTTCTCTCTTTATTGTTCTGCCGAAACCACCTCTAGCTTCGCGGTTGACTTTTGTTTAGACAGCACAAAATAAACCACACACTGAGAAATAATTGCGGCAAGCACAATCACTGGTGAGGCGTTGATTCCAGCTAAAAGAAAACACCCCAATGCGATCATTCCATTGAGTAATGCGTAAGGTAATTGTGTACGGAAGTGCTCATACTGTTCACACCCCGCTCCTGTCGACGACAAAATCGTAGTTTCAGAGATGGGAGAACAGTGATCGCCAAACAAGCCACCAGATAATACCGCACCAATACAAACCAACAGTGGTGCATCAATCGCGACGGCAGTTGGGATCACTAATGGCATCATGATGGCAAACGTCCCCCAAGATGATCCCGTAGCGAACGAGATAATACCGGCCAGTAAAAACGCAACCGCTGGCAATAACCAGTAAGGGAAACCGGCTTGAGCTTGTTCAGCAATGTATGCAGCTGCACCTAATTCTTTCCCAACCGAGCTAAGCGCCCAAGCCAATACCAGAATCACCGCCACTGACATCATGTTTGACATCCCTTTCAGATAAACCTGAATACCATCCGAAAGCTTTCTTACGCCATAAAACGCCATCAGCGCAATTAAAGTGAAGGCCGCAAAGAAATATGCAGAAGAAAGTGCAGCCCTAAACGTTGATCCTGCCACTTTTTGAAATGGAAAACCGTGTGGCACGAGGATGGTACATAGAACCACCAGCATAACGAGCAAAGGTGCCCATACAAAACTAGATTTTGCATTTTTATGCGTAAACACATTCATGGACTCCTGCACTTTCCCAAAGTCGGAGCCCTGCTCTGCTAGTTGTTCAGCCTTCGCCATCGGTCCGAAATCTAATTTGAAGAAAGAGACAATCGGCACAATCGCGATCGCAAGAAAGGCGTAAAACTGATACGGGATCGCACCAATGAAAGCATCCCAATCACTCATACTGACATTCAGGGCAGTAAACTCTTTTTGAATCAACCCCATGATGTAAACGCCCCATCCGATAAAAGGGATCAAGATTGCGACGGGAGAGGAAGTAGAGTCGATAATAAAAGCTAATTTTTGGCGTGATACTTTTAACTTATCAAATAAAGGGCGAAAAACAGGGCCAACAATCAGTGGTGTACCAAGGTCTGAGAAGAAAATAACCACACCACCGAACCATGCGGACAGTTGAGCTTGGCATTTACTCGCAACCCATTGAGTAACCTTTTTAGCAAACGCCACACCACCGCCAGATTTCTCCATCAAGGCAACAAAGCCACCAATAAAGACCAAGAGCAAAATGACGCCCGCATTGTAGCTGTCAGTTAATTGCGGCAGTAGATAGCTTTTCATCAGTGCACTAAACGAGTCTAGTGGCCCTTTTTCGACAAATGTCCCTTCGAGCATAGCGACACCACTCACCACACCCGCGAATAAACCAACAACGACATTTCTTGTGGTCAGCGCGAGGAAAAGAGTAATAAGGATGGGAATGAGAGAGGTAACGTCAGCCTGTTCCATAGCAATACCATTTATGATAATCAAACAATTAAAATGAATATATATTTAATTTAACCGTATGTATATATCTCTCACAAAAAAGTTGAGCCACCTCTTCACAAACTTGAAGTACAAAAAAACCAGCCCGAAGGCTGGTTCTTATAAACTCAACTGTCTAGAGGAAAATTATTCCCACTCGAATATCAACGAGCACAAAATACATCTAAATAACAGCTAGTTAGAAATACCACCTTTCTCGATACCATCATCTATACCATGCGCAGATTTTTTTTGAATTTTTGCGTCTCGTCGGCGTTTTAGTTCGGCCTTGCACCAAGCTGAGGATTCTTTCATATCGCGACGAAGCTCTTGTATCTCTTCAACACTAAGCCGTCGTGGGCCCGAGGTAATTCTATCCATCTTGTGCCTCCAGCTTGTCGAAGTACATTTTAAAACGCATCAAAACATGAGTTACTAGCAAGAAATATTGGGGATATTTTTAGATTGTTTTTCATACACATCTTGAAAGCCATCAACACTGCCCAAAGATTATACAACGAGGAATAACCTCGTTAAATAAAAGGATCAAATCATGGGTTTGAAACCAGGGCCAAAACCAATAGCCAAGTCGACCGGCAAGCCAGATCAACGTCGACGTGACAACAAAAAAACTCCAGGCAACACTCCGGGCTTAAAGCCAAGCAAATCCTCGACCAAGTAACGCTACCTCAATATCGAGTAGGTGTAAGTGGTACTGACTCTTGTTGCTAAAGCCCAAAACACGCTTTTGCCCCTTTCCTTGTTTCAGAGCTAATTTCTAGCTGCTCACTATGCTATAAATTATCTAATGTCATTTTTGAATCGAGAAGTAAGTTATGAGTAAAAAACTGTTGCCAGAAAAAGACCTTTTAGAAGGATTAACAAGTCATACTGCGCACACCGATGAATTCGTGACTACAAGTAAAAAAGATTGGGGGGCTTATTCGGAAGGTGCGGATAAGGCGGATATTGACTTTCTAGTTGAACGACGTGATGTTTTTGACTCTTCCCGAATTGAATTTGAGGAAGATGAACAAGACCGAGAACTAGTTAAGCAGAGAGAAAACTCCCCAGAAATTGACGTTGATATTGATGAGTTGTGAACCAGTATGTTTGTGTTTCGGATTTAATCACCAGAATCAAAAATGCCCCAAGTGTATCAACTTCTCATTTGTTTGAATTGCCACCCGACCGAAAAATAACAAAAGTTAGATTTAGCGATGATATGAGCGTAAAAGCTACGCTTTAGTCACTTAAATTGGATCATTTAGGGCTGGATCTATACGAACGAGCTAAAGAGCAGAGTAAATATTTAATAGTAACTAAGAATATGCCTAACTCTTCTTTGAGAGATCCAGAGCTATGGTAGATTGATAGAACGGAGCTGAGTAATCCTGAAAGATATGGTTGAATTGCTCACGGCTATCAAGCACAAAAGCAACTCGAACGTGGTCTAGGTTGTATGTCGTCAAAATAGAGCGTAACCAACCCGCCAACGAACTCTCCAAAAGCGCTCTACAGCCTACGAACCACACCCATGTTTGCTGATCACTTCGAATAACATCTAAGATTTCTGACTTGTATCGATAACCATCTCCCATTGAAGTTAGGTCGATGTACACAACATTAGCTCCCAGTCCATGGTTAATGCGATTGTACGTATCTTGAAGTTCTTTACCGCATTCACTATCAAATGTGTGAAACCTCATTACGCCCAACTCCCAATAGCCGTGTATTAAGCGTTCTGGTGTACCTACAGGCCAGCTATCAAAGGTGTATAAGTTATCTTTACGCATCTACGAAACTTATTGTTATGAACGGATTAGAGAAGTGAAGCCCAATGGCTGGACACATAAGCCAATATCTTAAGTGATTGAACCAGCTCATACAGCGTAGCTCTGTCTGTCAAAGTAGACTTAATCAGGGTGAGGTCATTGAGTACCTGGTGTTTACGCTCCTCATTATAAAACACCATGTAGTGCCCGATTTCAAGCTCTGCTTCACGGGGTGTGCTGTAATCTTTTAAGCAAATCTCCTCGTATTACAAACTTCTCAATAGTCGCTCAATAAAAAGATTGTCAATCCAGCGACCTTTTCCGTCCATGTTGATCCATATCCCCCTGATTGAGCAACCTCTGTGTGAACTCAGTGCTAGTAAACTCGCAGCCCTGATCGGATAAAGATATCGGTGGTCCGTAGCATTGGAGCACCTCTTCGAGAGCCACGATACATAAAACTTGTACCCTTGGTGTTCGATAACCGCGAGGACAACACCTTACAGTTATACCAGTCGATAATGACAACCAAGAACAGGAACCCTTTTGTTGATAGTTCGTTCATTTACAAGAAAGTTTGTCACTTTTTTCTCTGTCGGTTTAACTTGACAGAGGTGATATGAACTGCCTATAGCAAACACGCCTTTGCCCCATTATAAGACAGAGTAAATACTCATTCATATCCTGTTAATTGGGTTTTGCCTTACTAAAAGTAATCCATTCTTCTAATGCTATTCGTTGTTAATCCTCGTGTTGTATTACGGGGGCTCTTAAGTTGTCAACATCGTACACAGAACCACCATGTTGTATTTATTCAACATGGTGCATTTAGAAAGAACGTCTTCCCCCCAACGGTATCCTTAAACCTTGCTCGAGGAGCTTTGCCACCCATCGTCCGTTTAAGGTTCGCAGGTATAAATTGACTTGAATCGGGAGTTTGCCAACTTGCTTCACCGTTTTTTCTGGCGTCCAATTGATGGTTGGTACGTTATCTTCGGTTTCGCCGAAGGTGAAGAAATGAGCGAACATACTGCAGCAGTGTCAGCGATTGCACAAATACTCGAAGGAGAATGTACGTTCACGTTAGAAGAAGAGGCGAAGGAACTAAAAGCTGGCGCTTGGTTGTTGATGGACGCGCATTTGCCTCACAGCATTATCGCGAAAACGCCATTGAAGCTGATGCTGTACCTGTTGCGCGAGCCTAAGTAACACGCAGTATTGAAATACAAATCAATGTAAATTCAGCCCCAACCAAGTGTTGGGGCTTTTGCGTTTATTGCTGGCGGTACTTATCTGACGAAGTTCTGCAATCCTGCCACGCTGGCAAAGTTATAGAGAATAAAGCCCGATGCCACCATGGTGACTGCTAACACGAGGTTAAGCGTATTGCTCAAGTTGGCATTGGGTTTGGCGCTGTGATTTTTCATTTGGCGTTGAATCGTTAAAGCGTTGAACACCAATATCGAGTTGGTCATTGCCGTTCCTAAAGCCATCACGAATGTCGCGACCATGCCCCACATTAAGCTGCCTAGCATGTTAGAGAGAAACAGAACTAACACCGCCCCAGTACAAGGGCGGAAGCCGATGAGTAGCAGTGCTTTCCATGAAATATTGTCATTAGAACCTGCGGAATCATCATCTTCTTGAGATCGTGTTTGCTTGATGCGGCGCTTGGCCACCGACGCAAACTCTTTCAGCGCCAATAAAACAATAAACACCGCACAACCTTGCGTCAGCAGACGAACATTATCGGAAAGGCTGAAAGCAAACTGCTCTGCAATCTTGGCAGTAATCACGAAAAGAATGCACGCGCTCGCGGCTTGTAGGGCGGCAATAATCGCCATTAACACAAGTGCTTGTCGGCGACGGTAGCCATGAATCAAGCTCATTGACGTCACTGCCGTTTTACCGTGTCCAGGGGCAACCGAATGCAGTAAACCATACAGAAAGCTGAAGCCCAACAAGTACAACAGTTGCCCTTGGCTGATGAGCATCAGGTATTCACTGATATACCGTAGTTAATCATTTTAGCTTTGTGAAGAAAAAAATGGATTCCTTTGGAATCCATTGAGTTGACTAATTGCGATTCTTTATTTTGTCTTTGGTAGGGAGTAATACTATTCTCTATACATGCCGTACACACAAGTCACGATGTACTTAATAAACGTTACGAAAAAAGCAGATTTATCTGCCTTAATAGACAATACATCCTTAAGTTACTATATAACAATAACATCGGAGCACTTTGTGTTGTTAGAATTGGTAATCAGCCACAAGACCGAATGTACGAGGTCCGCCCATTTCGATAAGATCATTCTTATGGCGAAGAACGTAATCTTCATCTGTTGCATTCTTAATGTAGGCCCGAATGGTGAGATCATTCATGGCATAACCTGCATTGAGATTCAATATGGTGTAGTCGCCTGCTGACGTACTTCGGGTGTTGGCGAGATCTGTAAAGTAATCCGTTACGTGATTAACACGAGCACCAAAGAAAATGCCCGAATCTAGCTGTTGGGTGAAGCCAAGACCAGCCGACACTTCAGGTGCATAACTGAACTCATTCCCATTTAAGTTTTCAACAGTACCGCTTGGTCCTTCGGTGATTTCTGTTTTTAACAAGCCTACAAATGCGAATACGTCCAGACCTGAGTCAAACCAGTAATTGGTTTCAACTTCAGTACCGTATGTTTTTCCTTTAGGGATGTTTGCTATGTAATTGTCGAAACGATTTCCACTGTCACCATACACGACCGTTTGATAGTTTTCATAGTCGTTGTAGAAGACATTTGCAGTCAAACCAAGTCTATTTTCAAGGAAAGTTGAACGGGAACTTAGCTCATAAGTCCAGACTTCTTCCTGCTCAAACACAAAGACCTGTTGTTGGTACTCGTTGTATCCAAGTCCGCCAGCGTTGTATCCTTTACGAGCAGTAAGTCCAAGCATTGAATTGTCTGATACATTTAAAGTTACACCGACTTTTGGTAGCAAAATACCGTTACTTTCATCAGCATTGAAATCGAGTGGGAACCTTGCGTGGTCAAAATCACGCTTCAGCTCATCTTTTTCGTAACGAGCGCCAAGTAGCAAGCCCCAACGGTTATTGAGCTGGACTTTTGAATCGAAGTAAATTGAGTTGGTCAGAACTTTATCTTTACGCTTCATCGAGTCTGTTTGCGTATCCTGATCTTTGTAAAAACTGCTTACCCCGACAATGGCATTGTATTTGTCATCTAACGAGTTATAAGATAGCTTCGCTTCTGCGGTGTAGTTTTTTTCATCAACATCACCCCACCAGTCCGTACGAGGATAAGCTTTGAATTTCGTATTATAGTCTCGGCGCGCAAGCAATACATCAAGAGTTAATTCATCATTGATTAAGTAATTTATGTCAAAATTTGCATTCCAGCTTTCGGTTGTTTGACGTCGAGTACCGTTTTCATCAATGTATTCAAACTTACCTTTTTCAGAAACCAGATTTGTATATTGACCTTCTTCATTACGGCTAGCCAATGTTAGTTTTAGCGTAAGCTTATCGTTAGACATCGGTTTGAATAACAGCTTACCTCTCACATTATAGGATTCAACTTCAGAAGGGTCCCATGGATATTGGTCATTATCGGGCAGCGAGTAATCAATTGGTGTATTACCCTTTGTGCCCTCGGCGGCTAATCGAAATGCGAGCTTTTCAGACACGATTGGGGCAGAAACAACACCAGCTAAGTGATATTTGTCATCTTCGTTTTCGTAGCCACCACGAACTTTACTTTCAAAGTGGAACGTTGGATCTTTGGTTTTGATGACCACCGCGCCGCCAATACTATTTCGGCCTTGGTTGGTTGATTGAGGGCCTTTATAAATCTCTACTTGTTCTGTATCCCACAATCCGGCTTTACCAAAGGCTTCACCAGTCCATGACTCTGACACGCCATCAACGGTTGTATTCACCCTTGGTGTCGCTCCTGTCATGAAGGAAAGGAAGCCTTCACCAGGCCCACGACCATCGACACCTCGAATATGTGGAATACCAGAAGGGGCATTCAGTACATTCGGGACGCGATCGAGTAGATCGTAGTATGTTTGATCTTCGCCATTGTCTGCTTCATCAGTAAAAACGGTGACTGAGCTTGTGTTCTCAGCAAGTGTACCACCGAGTTTTTCACCAAGTACCACAATGGTTTCTAGGGTTGTTAGGGTTTCTTGGCCTTTCTTAGTATTGCTGTTGTTCACTTGCTCTGCTGAAAGAGTGGTGCTGGCTCCAAGGCAAATTACACCAATGAGCATGGCAAGTTTAGTCTTGCCAGTATTAGTGATGGTGATGCCACTGTTTAAATCCATGGGCTTCATGACCTGAGTATTCCTTAATAAAAAAAGAAGAAAACATTTGATGTTGTAACAACATTTATGTAAAAAAGTGTTGCAGCAATAATACTAATGATAATTATTATTATTTACAACAATGATGATATAAGTTTGTGCTATCTCATTACTAGAAGATATGCATGAAGTATCGACGTACAAGTTGGATTTGTGATGGATATAAAGGCTTTTCGAATAATAGAAAATAAAAATATCAATAGTGTTTTAAGTGGTTTGCTTGAAGATAATGAAGAAGTAGGAGCCCCATGTTGGTGGAACGAGGTGCAGACAAAAGGAACACCTTTTATCCTTTCCCAAGATAATACAAGCGTTGAGCTGCTATTTCTTTGGCGAAACACGGATGACAGTGTTAAGGAAATATACATTGATATCAATGGTATTACTGATCATCACAGCTTTGATATGGCAAGGCTTACTCATGTCAAAGGAACGGATGTTTGGTTTTATAAGGCAAGGGTAAACAGTACGTGGCGTGGGAGCTACACGTTTATTCCAGTGACACATGAACGCGTCCAACCAGCGTACCACGGAACATACCAAGAGAAACGCACCAAGCATCGGGAGTGGTTGAGAACCATTTTTCCTCTTAGTGTTCGCGATGATTTAAGTAAAAACAATTTGTCAGCCTGCGAATGGGGACGTTCGAAAACGCCGCTATCTATGCCAAAGGCAGTATCGCAAAGTGCTTGGTCAAGGTTCGATACAAAAAATGGCAATGTTCAGGCAGGAGCGGGCATGCAGCTGGCTTGGACTAGCCAGTGTTTAGGTAATGAGCGCTATGTTTGGTTGTATTCGACAGCCAGCGCTGACCAAATGGCTGAACTGCCATTGGTTTTAGTCTTAGATGGTCAATTTTGGTCTCAATCCATGCCTCTGTTCAGTGCGCTGACCGATGCGACGAGCAGCGGTCAGCTTCCACCTGCCTTGTATGTCTTCATTGATGAAATCAATGGAGCGCTGCGTAGTGAAGAATTCAGTTGCAACCCTTTGTTTTGGCAGGCTATCACTCAAGAACTGCTGCCGTTGGTTGGTCATTATTTCCCAATTACTAATGAGGCTAATCGTACGGCTGTTGTTGGGCAAAGCCTTGGTGGTTTGAGTGCGATGTATGCCGGATTGAACCATCCGGACCGTTTTGGTGCGGTTGTTTGTCAGTCGGGTTCATTCTGGTGGCCTGATTTTTCGTTAGTGAAGCCACCTAGTGAATATTCTCCTCTTCAAACAAGCGAACCTTTAACTCAAATGAGTCAATTGGTTCATTCTGGCCTTGGTTCTAACGTAAAGCTAAGTGTTTTTATGGAAGTTGGGTTAGGGGAAGACATCATGGTGGACTTGAGCCAAGACCTGTACCAGCAACTTAAGCAACAAAACCATCGGTTATCGTTTCGCACCTTTGATGGTGGACATGAACGCCTGTGTTGGCGCGGAGGCATCATTGATGGGTTGTCATATGTTTTTAATTTTGAATCCTGATTTTTCTATGATTGGAGTTAACTATGTCTGAGAAATACATTAATCCTTTTGACGAACCTGAAAACCAGTTCTTTGTGCTGATTAATCACAACAATCAATATAGTTTATGGCCTGAGTTCAAAGGGATCCCTCCTGGCTGGAAAAGCACATTTGGTCCGTCACTAAAGTAAGACTGCATTGATTATATCGAAGCGAATTGGCACGACATTCGTGTGTAAAAAACAAACAAATAGCCACGACGATAATAATTAAATTTCTAAGGAATAAACGGCTTTGTTGCGTAATTCGGACAGAAAACCAAGTCGTCCGAAATTGAATAATTATTAAACAATATACTGAGTTT